>CAZKIR010000012.1:0-7442 GCA_964552835.1 uncultured Bacteroidales bacterium | reverse complement strand
TCATTGTAAAAGTTCGAGGGGGAATCGTAGCTGTACACTTTTTCCTCCAGTGCATCCTCACAAGCAGTAAGAAAAAATAATGCCGTGAATATAAATATGAATATTGCTCTCATAATATAGAATTTTTTATTAGTTGTCTCTTCAATTTATTAAAACCTTAGGTTTAACCCCAGTGTATAGGTACGGCTCATGGGATAATTACCGGCATCTACCCCGCGCCTGGAAGGGTCTTGGCCAAATGCACTAACTTCTGGATCATACCCGCTATACTTGGTTAATGTCAATAGGTTCGTGGCGCTCAGGTACACTTGCGCGAAATCGAACAATTTCGTGTTCAATTTATTAGCATGGAAGTTATAGGACAAGCGCACATTCTTTACCCGTATAAACGATCCGTCCTCCACGAAACGCTCAGAAAACACGAGGGAGCGGCCATTTCCTATAATTGCCTGGGGCTGGGTCGTGCTCGTGCCTTCTCCCGTCCAACGTTCCTCATAGTTTTCTTCCTGGATATTTACTCTTGAATCATACAAGCCTGAAATCATCATGGCCGTCTGGTTCAGCACATCATTCCCTATTACGCCCTGCAGCATAACGGAGAGGTTGAAATTCTTGTAAGAAAAGTTATTGTTAAACCCGAATATGAAATCAGGGTTCACGTCACCAATGGCCACCTTGTCATATTCAGAAATAACAGAATCGGGTTTTCCTTCCGGGCCGCTAATATCCTTGTACCGGATTTCGCCCACGGCCAGGTTGGGTTGTGATTTGATGGCTTCCAATTCTTCCTCGTTTTGAAAAATCCCGTCTTCCTGGTAACCCCATATAGTGCCTAGCGGAATGCCAGGTTTTTGGATAAATGGCTGAAATTTCATCCGGCCCACGCCCAGTGCCTGGGCAAACTGTTGTTCATAGCCGGGGGCAATGGCTGTAATCTCGTTTTGGTTCTGTGAATAGTTCGCGCTAATGTCCCACTTGAATGCCCGGTCAATTACGGAAACCCCGGTCATCAGTTCAAACCCCTTGTTCTCTATCGAACCGGCATTTTGTAATTGTAATGTAAACCCTGTGCTAAATGGCAAAACCACTTCTTGCAACAAGTCTTCTGTTTTCTTGGTGTAATAATCGAAATTGGCCCTCACCCTGTTTTCGAACAAACCCAAGTCAAACCCCACGTTTGTTTGCGTGGTGGTTTCCCACTTCAGGGCCTTGTTGGCCAGGTTACCATAATAATCCAGGTACGCTACCTGTGGTTGATCATAAAACGGGTAATAGGTGGTGGTCAATAATGATTGCGATTGGTATGGACGAATGCCCTGGTTCCCTGTTTGGCCCCAGCTAGCCCTTAATTTCAGGTTACTGATTTGTGGCACGCTTTTAATAAAATCTTCCTGTGAAACCCTCCAGCCAACAGCAACGGAAGGAAAGAAACCCCACTTGTTCAACTCGCCAAACTTTGATGATCCGTCACGACGGAAGGTAGTAGTCATTAAATATTTCTCATTGTAATTATAATTAATCCGGCCGGTCAGCGACATCAAGGTGTACTCTTGAATATTATTGTTTATTACAAACGTGCTTTGATCCCCGCTTTGCAAGGCAAAATTCTGCAAGTTGTCATTCAAGAAATTACTGGCCTGGTTTTTCAGGTTTTCAGAATTCGTGTTCTCGTATGAAAAGACACCGACCAAGTTTAGCTTGTGTTTTCCAAATGTTCTCTTGTATATCAACTGGTTCTCATTAATAAGGTGCAACTGGTCATAGTAACTCAACAGTCCGGCCCCGTGGTTATTTTTACCCCTGTAGGTGGTAATAGGATAATACTCGTCTTTTTTTACCCTTATATAGTTAGCCCCCCCGTTCACTTTAAGTGAAAGGGCTTCAGTAAAGTTGTAAGTAACGAAAATGTTTGACATCAAGCGGGAATCAATCCGTAATTTCCGCGGGTGGATAGCCTCGATGTATGGGCTTGACTGAAAATCCTCGTCGGGACTAATATTAAGGTCTGTTTGCTCCTTCTCGATAGTAGGCGGTGTGGTTAATGCCTGCCGGACAACGCCCCCGTATATCCCGTCGGTTTGCGTGGAGGTATGCACCATCCGGTTATTTGATTGGCTCACGAAATTTCGGGCTTCTAATTGTATTCTATCAGAAATCTTGCTGTCGAGGTTCAACCGCAAGCTAGTCCTTTCATAACTTGAACCAACAATAATCCCATCTTGCCTCATGTGGCTTCCCAACACGGAATATTGCATTGCCTTGTTCCCACCGGAAAAATTTAATGAATAATTTTGGGTATTGGCTTGACGATAGATAACATCTTGCCAATTTGTCCCTTCGCCCTCCACGGGGATATATTTTGGTGGGTCTTGGCCTTCTGGTACATCCACGGAGTCCCTGTCATAATAGATAGGATCGCCATGGGTAATGGCACCAGTTATGGGATTAACCGTCGTGTGGTTATACGATGCCTCATTAATATAGTGGGCATAAGTTACCGGATCAAGCATATTTATGGTTTTCGTGATCTCGGACAGGCCATAAGAAGCATTGAATTCAATATTGCTTTTTCCTTCCGTGCCGCTTTTGGTCGTAATCAGCACAACCCCGTTGGCGCCCCTGGAACCATATATCGCGGTGGCAGAGGCATCTTTTAATATTTCTATCGATTCAATATCATCAGGGTTCAAGGTGGACAAAATGTTGGCAGACTGCGTGCTCTGCCCGGCATCGCTACCGGAAAAACTACCGGGTGAAAACTCGGAGTTATCGCTGCTTACCGGTATGCCGTCCACCACGTATAAAGGTTCGGTGCCACCCAACATGGAATTGGCCCCGCGTATTAATATACTCATACCCCCACCGGGTGCCGCACTGGTCTGGGTCACGTGTACCCCGGCTACCCGTCCTTGAATGCCTTGTTCGAGGCTTGTCATGGAGGCTTCTTTTAAATCTTTGCTACGTACCGAGGCCACCGAGCCGGTCAGGTCGCTTTTCTTCATCGACCCGTAACCCACTACTACTACTTCATCAAGCTCTTCGGCCGAAGCTTCCAGTTGAACATCAATCTTATTCCGCCCGTTAACTTGTACCGTTTTCGTTTCATACCCTATATATGAAAAAGTTAACGTGGCATCCGCGCTGGTATGTATGCTGTAATTTCCATCCAGGTCAGTAATGGTGCCCGTGTTGGTACCTTTTACCACTACATTAACCCCTGGAATCGTGGAACCGTCTCCTGACGTGGTCACTTTTCCTGTTACCTTAAAATCCTGGGCATGCAATCCCACTAACGCACTAACGCTAAACGCGAATAATAAAAGTATAAACCTCTTGTACAGTTTGAAATTCATAGCTATTGTTTTTATTATAAAATCTCTTTTCATTTTCTTTTTTGTTTAGATTAATAAATGCCCCCTTCGCGGGGGGCTATTTATTAATCTACTAACTACTAACTAACTAACTAAAACCATAAGTTTTTATAAAAATATTTTAAATAAAATTCCTGCCGCGAGTATTAATATTACCAATAAAAAGAATTGGACAATATTCACGTGCCTCATTTTATCTTCCGGGTTTCTTTTTACTTTCATACTTGATAAATCTTTATGATACAAAAGAAACATTTTCTGCCAGAGTAACTAAATACTATAATTCATATGATGGACACTATAGTCTATTGCTATATACATTGGTGTTTTCGTTTTGTACAATAGTACACGAAACAAGCAACAGGACCCGCTTGATAGCAGGTATCATGAATAAGGGGCAAGCTTCAAGGCAGGATAAAAGGCACTATTTTTTCTAAAGGGCCAATTTTATTCATAAATCATGATATGTACAATAGTATTATTTCACTTATCACCTTGTTCAAGGGATAATAAAAACAAAAGGGGCTATAAAGCCCCATTTTCTTTACTGTCATTTTACTGATCGGTTCAAACCGGTTTTGTGCACACACGTGTATCTTTAAACATAAACCTTTAATAATGACCTGTTCATTTTTTTATATGGTAAGTTAAAACCCCCTCGTGTTTACACCTTTTCCTTCCCTTCCTTCTTTTCCATGGCTTTTATCTCGTCTTCCCCGCTTAGGCCGGAAAGCACTTCTATGTTTATGCCATCAGAGATGCCCAGGTCAACATATTTCTTTTCCCATTGTCCTTCCTCACCGGTTTTTACCTCCACGTAGGCAGAGTCCTTTTCGTCCCAGTTCAGCAGGCTTTCCGGGATGGCCATCACGCTGTCTTTCTTTTCCAGCACGATATCGGCCGTGGCACTATAACCGGCACGAATAAACTGGGTTTCCTTGAGCCTTACCTTGGCCTTGATTTCAAACTGGATGGCCCCGTTTTCTTCCACGCCCTTTGGGGCAATATATTCCAACACGGCATCAAATTTTTCCTTGTCGATGGCCCCGATGGTCAATTCGATGTTCATGCCGGTGCGGATTTTCCCAACTTCCGTCTCGTCAACTTTGCCCTCGAAAATCATGTCGGTCATGTCGGCCACGAACGCGATGGTAGTACCCGGGTTAAAGGTATTGGTCTCGATCACCGAGTTGCCAATTTCCACGGGCACGTCCAGCACCATGCCGTTAATGGTTGACCGGATAAGGGTATTAGAGGTGTTATCAGATTCCTTGGACACCCCTTCCTTGATTAATTGCAAGTGGTTTTCAGCTGCTTTTAAATCTTCCTTGGCCTGCTGTAATGCCATCTCGTATTTCTGGAACTCGGCCAACGGTATTACCCCTTGTTTAAATATTTTATGTTGCCTATCATATACCAGCTTGGCGTCTTCATAATTAATCCTGGCCTTGTTCACGCGGGTCCTGGCATCATTTAGCTGCACCATGTTCGGGATGATTTTCACCTTCGCGATCAAGTCGCCTTCTTTAACCATTTCACCTGGCTCTATGTATAGTTCCTGGATTATACCCGATACCTGCTGGGGCTTAATTTCTATTTCGTTGCGCGGCACGACTGATCCCGTGGCCACTGTTTTCCGGATGATATCGGTCACGAAAGGTTTTTTAGTGTCATATATCACGGGCTTTTTCTGGGATTTCTTGTACAAGAAAAAAAGCGTGCCCACGAATAACCCAATTAAAAAAACAATTAATATGGTCTTGAATACTTTTTTCATCGTTTTAAATAGTTAATATGATTATACCTTAATTTTCTGTTCGTAATGCATCAATGGTTTTTATCTTTATAGCCCGCCTTGCCGGGATAATTCCAGCAAAAATACCGGAAATCACGAGGATAAGCAGTGCCGACAAGGCCACTTGAAGGTCAACCTCGGGATTTTTAAACATCTGCTCACCCCCGGGGCTTTGTGAAAGGGCAAAATTGATCAATTCGACCAGCCCTACCCCGAAAACCAATCCAATATATCCCGCTAAGGAAGTCAGGAATACTGATTCAAGAATAATCTGGCCCATGATTTTGGCCGGCGAAGCCCCGATGGCCCTTTGTATACCAATTTCCCTGGTCCGCTCGCGCACGATGACCAGCATGATATTGCTCACCCCGATAACCCCTGCCAACAAAGTACCCGTGCCCACGATCCATACCAGCATGCTGATACCCGTGAACAAACCTTTCATTTTCTTAAATTCTTTCTCCATGTTATGAAAACCGATGGCCCTTTCATCCCCGGGGTGAATGTCATGCCTCCTTTTTAAAAGGGCCGTTACTTTATCTAACACCACGGTTGCTGAAATTCCTGGCTTGGCCGTAATGGAGTACCATCCCACCCTGTTACCATAATTATAAGTTTTTTGAAGGGTGGTGAAAGGGACAAAAATAGAACGCTCCTGGTTCTCGGCCCACCCTCCCTTGTGCTTTGATTTAAAAAGGCCTATCACCTGGAAATAGACGCCCCGAATATGAATATACTGGCCAATGGGCCCTTCACCCTTATCAAACAGTTCCTGGTATACCCGATCACCAATTACCACTACCTTTCTCTTTCGTTCAATATCAATGTTATTGATAAAACGTCCTTCCACGATGGTTACCGGGTCTATCTGGTTAAAATCAGGATAGTCGCCCTGGATATTGTAGGCCCCGGATTTTTCACCACGGGTGGCCCGGTTTACCCCCTCGCCTTCCCAACTCCTAACTTGAATGCGGGGCGCGAGCAAGTCAATTTCTGGAATATTGTCCCGTAAGGCCTTTGTATCTTCATTATTAAAGGAGTACCATCTTCCTTTTGGCAAACCTTTGTATGGTTTAGAAGTTTGCTGGGTCCACATGAACAGGCTATTGGTGGCAAACTCGCCCATGCCATCATATACCCCGTTCTCGAGCCCGCGACCCGAGCCGAGCATGATAACCAACATGAAAATGCCCCAGAAAACCCCGAAAGCCGTGAGGAAAGTCCTTAACTTGTTTTGCTTTAGGGTATTAAAAATCTCTTGCCAACGGTCTCTGTCAAACACGGTATTCAGGTTAAATAATTTATTTTTTTATTCATCACGCAATGCCACCACGGGCTTTATACGGGCAGCCCTACGGGCAGGAAACAGCCCTGCCAGGGTGCCAGACACGATCAACAGGATGGTCGCGCTAATGGCTATCCCGAGGTCAGCTTCCGGGTTCACGAAAAAATCTGTCTCGGGCATATGCCTGGAAACCAGCTCAAGCAAGCCAACGCCCAGGACCAGCCCGATGTAACCGGCCACCGCGGTAATAACGACCGACTCCATGATAATAAGCCCAATCACGGAAAAAGGGGTAGCCCCAATGGCCTTGCGGATACCAATTTCCTTGGTACGCTCGTTCACCACGATAATCATGATATTACTCACGCCCACGATACCGGCGATAATGGTACCAATACCAATAATCCAAACAAACATCCGGATGCCCGCGAAAAGGCTTTTGGTGCGTTTATAATTCTCGATCGAGTTACGTATCCAAATCGCCCGTTGATCTTCTTTATCGAATTTGTGCCTCCGGGCAAACTGTGCCCTGATTTTTTCTTCTATTTGTTTACTTTCCGCGATGGAAATATCCCCGGTGGTAAAAGCAAGGTTCTCGATCCGGTTGCCCCGGTTAAATACCCGCTGGCTTGTTGACACGGGCATGTATATCCGGCGGTTATCCCGTTCAGATGGATCCTTGAAAACACCAATAACTTGAAACGGCACACTATTCACTTTCACGAACTTGCCCAGGGGATCATCCTTTTTAAACAAACTTTCTTTTACTTCCACGCTTATAGCGGTCACTTTCCGAAATTCCTTGATATCTATCTCGTTCAGGAACCTGCCCTGTACAATTTCAGTCTGCTCCAGGTAACGGGTATCCGGGTGCACGTTGATCAAGTCAAAAGTGCCAAACTCGTCTTTATATGAAACAATACGCCCTTCCCAAATATTAAAACGCGAAGAGATGTGTTCAACTTGTGGAATGGTGTGCTTTACAGCTAAA
>CAZKIR010000011.1:15303-23227 GCA_964552835.1 uncultured Bacteroidales bacterium | reverse complement strand
GTTTACTGGCAACAATCCGAAGACAGTATTGAATGGGATTTTATCCGCGGTGAAACTGACACGGTACTGCTTACCGGTATCCTTACGGACACCATGTATTACCGGGCCGTGGTTTCACATGAATGTTGTTCGGATTATTCCCCGGCAATCCAGATAAATTATAAGGATACACCCCCTCCCGATGTGTCTATTTATGCCTATGATGTGACATGTTCTGGCAAAGAAGACGGGCAAATTGACGTGATTCCTGCTGGTGGCGAAACCCTGGACTATGAATGGTCCAACGGGGACGCCACGGAAGATGTATCTGATTTGCCCCCCGGTACCTACCACGTGACCATCGTGAACACGGATAATTACTGTAACTTGAAAGAAGAAAGGGTAATAAGTGAATCTGAAAAAATTATTATTTCTATCATGGATACAGTAGGTATATCTTGTAAAGGCAACGATGGTTTGATCGAGATATCGGCGGAGGGGGGTACCCTTCCGGATGCCATTGATTTTGATGGTAGTGCCTACGTGGCCATTGCCGATGATGATTCCCTGGATAGCGAGTTAACCGTGGAAGGTACGATCGAAACCAAGTTTTTTATTACTGATACCAGCAGGGTAGGGGGTATCCTGTTTAAAGGGCAAGATGATGGCCTTAAATCATATTCCCTGGTCCATCAAAAGGATACCTTGATGTTTGATTTACGGTACGGGGCCGACGCGAGTTATTATCGCGTGATGGCCGGTTCGCTAATGGAAAACCGATGGTACCACGCGGCGGTGACCTGGGACAGCGATAGCCTGATCCTGCATTTAGACGGTGTATATGAAGATTACGCGGACAAATCAAATAACCTGCAAGATCGTACTGACTCGCTTTACATAGGGAAAAAAGGAGAAAATGCCTTGTCCAGTGAATTTTTTAATGGATTTGTACGGGATGTCAGGTTGTGGGGCCGGGCGAAAACCAAATCACAACTAAGCGATAGTATTTATGCCGTGATAACCGGTACTGAAAATAACCTGCTCGCCTACTATCCCATGGATGAAACGGGAGAAGATTCTATTTTTAATAACACGGCCAATACCAATATTCGTGGTAAAATTGTTCCGCCTACCGTGAACTGGGCCACCACCAACTATCAGTTTGAATGGGATATGGATAGCATGGATGCCCGGGTCACTGCCCTGGACACTGGATTGTACCGGGTATCGGTAACCGATGCCAATGGATGCGTGGAAACCGAGGCTATCCAATTGTCTTTCTTGTCTTCCATTTCCGTGCCCCCTTCGCCACCAACTGATTCTACGATTTTATCAAGATATGGGGAAGGGCCACTCCGGCTCACGGTAACAGGGCCTGATAACAATTGTCCTGATTCGGCTGTTCGTTATAACTGGTACCAGGGCACCGTGGATAATCCCGTGTTGATAGCGGGGCATAACCAGAACGTCTATATGCCCTACCTTTCTAGTGGGGATACCTTTCACGTGGCCGCCGTGAATTTTGCCGGCTACGAGAGCACGCGAAAGGTGAAAGTGATTGGCCAGGTGCAAGGCCTGGATTCCGGGTTGCTTCCTTGTACATGGCCGGAAATGATGATCACGTGATGTTTAGTAAGAAAGGGCAATACAGTCCAACTTCCCGGATAAGCCTGGAGGCCTGGGCCTATTTTACATCAGTTGATGAGAACGCGACGGTGGTCAAAAACGGTTGGAACGGTACGACACCCGGGGGATATGGTTTCTACATCACGGATGGCAAGTTACGTTTTAACCTGAACACGGGTACTGATAATTTTGTTGATTCCACCCTGGAGGCCAACAAGTGGTATCATTTAGCCGGTGTATATGATGGCAGTAATATTACACTTTACGTGAACGGCCAGTTAGCCGGCTCAGAATCATGCACGGGTGCCATCGTTTATGATAGCGATAGCCTTTCATGCGGGGTTGGTATGGCCGGGTACCTGGATGAATTAAGGGTGTGGGACGTGGCCATGGACCAGGATCAGGTAAAGACCATGATGTTTCAACCCCTGCGGCATTGTTCCTACGAGGAAGATGTATTGGGAACGGTTGACATGGCCAACTTACGGTTTATGGCTGATTTTTCAACCTGTACCAGTACCCATACCATGGTGGTACCTGCCACCCTTGTTGCCAAAGGCTCGTTGCGTAATGGTGCTGTCATAAGCACGGAAATACCATATGATAATTGGTTTCCCGATAGCAATACAAACTGGCACGAGGCTGGTAATTGGAAAGCGGGCGTGCTGCCTACAAGCAGTAACCCGGGGTTCGCGGTATTAAACAATGACACGGCCGATCTGGCCGGGGCAGACGCGTCCGTGAATAACCTGGTAATAAAAAACAATGCCTCGTTTATCACGGCCAATGATGCCGTGAATAAAATAAGCATTCACGGGGATATTTACCACGAGGGCCTCGGGATTAATACCACGGGCAACGATAACGGCATCGAAAGTTATTCTTCTATTTCTTTATTTGACCCTGAAACTTCAAATAACTATACCATCGGGGATCATCGCTCAAACGCGATGGAAGATGGTTATTGTCGTGGATTGCGGGGTTATTATTTTGATGAGGTTGATTTTAGTTCGATCGTGACAAGCCGGTGCGATAGTAGCATCGATTTTTCATGGGGCCCTTCTGCCCCGGCCAATCACGTGACAGATGACGGAGCTTACTCGGTTCGGTGGGTTGGCCACCTTTTATGCCCTGAAACCGGGGATTACACTTTTTACCTGACTTCCTCGGGCGGTGCGGAACTTTGGGTAAATGACCAATTTTTAGTAAACCATTTCAACGAGCATGCAGAGACAACCGATTCTGCCTCTGTCAGCTTAACGGCCGGCACATCCTACCCTATCGTGATAAACTACAAGGAAACCGATAATTCCGCGAAAATTTTGTTGGAATGGGAGTATTCTGGCAACCGGGAAACCATCCCGTCTGATAAGTTTAAATCATTTTCTGGTTTGGTAGAATAACTGGTGTTAAAAGGAAACAGCTAATTTTATATATAGCTTATAACCACTATATAGAAGAAAAAAGCACGGCAAATACCGCCGTGCTTTAATACATATGCTGGATAATATATTTAAGCAGCCTTCAACCGCTTGATATTTGATTTTTCCAGCTTTTTCCTGGCGTATGCGGTGGTGATTTTAATCTTGTCCACTTTTTGCGAGGGCAGTTCGTACATCGCGTCGATCATGATGGCCTCGCAAATAGAGCGGAGCCCCCGGGCGCCTAGTTTAAACTCGATCGATTTATCCACGATATAATCAAATACTCTATTGTCAAATTCAAGTTCTATACCATCAATGGCAAATAATTTTTTGTATTGCTTGATGATCGAGTTCTTGGGTTCGGTTAAGACTTTTTTCAGGGTGTCCCTGTCCAATGGGTTTAGGTAAGTAAGAATGGGTAAACGCCCAACAATTTCAGGTATTAGGCCAAAGGCTTTTAAATCTTGCGGGGCGATGTACTGTAGCAAGTTTTCACGATCAATGCCTTCGTTTTGCTTACGGGCATTGTATCCAACTACCTGGGTATTTAACCGGTTGGCTATCTTGCGTTCCATGCCGTCAAAAGCCCCTCCACAAATAAACAAGATGTTTTTGGTGTCAACCGGGATCATTTTCTGATCCGGGTGTTTTCTCCCACCTTGGGGTGGCACGTTTATCACGGAGCCTTCCAGTAATTTTAATAAACCTTGCTGTACGCCTTCCCCGGAAACATCACGGGTGATAGAAGGGTTGTCGCCCTTGCGGGCGATTTTATCAATTTCGTCAATAAAAACAATGCCTTTTTCCGCGGCTTCCACGTTATAGTCGGCCGCTTGTAGCAAACGGGTAAGGATGCTCTCGATATCTTCGCCCACGTAACCTGCCTCTGTAAGTACCGTGGCATCTACTATGGTGAACGGAACGTGTAACATCCGGGCGATGGTCCGTGCTAGCAGGGTTTTTCCCGTGCCGGTTTCCCCTACCAGGATAATATTGGATTTTTCAATTTCCACCTCGCCATCCTCTTTTTTTGATGAAGGGCGGTGCGATGATTGTTGCAAGCGTTTATAATGATTATAAACAGCGACCGATAGAAATTTCTTGGCTTCTTCCTGCCCGATCACGTATTCATTCAGAAATTTATTGATTTCGAATGGTTTCAGCAGTTTTACCCGGGCCATGTCAAAATCCCCTTTCTTTCGCGTTTCTTCTTCCACGATCTCGTGGGCTTGTTCTATACAACTATCGCAAATATGGCCAGAAATGCCGGCAATAAGCAAGTTGGTATCTTTTTTCTCTCTTCCGCAAAATGAACACCTATCCATAAAAAATTGTCTTCTTTTATTTATACAAAGGAAACAAAAGATTTTTAATTTTAAAGCAATAACAAGTTGTTTTACTTGTTTTTTGCTAACACTTCATCAACCATCCCGTATTCTTTTGCCTCGATGGCTGTCATCCAGAAATCACGATCCGAGTCTTCTTCTACTTTTTCTACTTTATTTCCTGAATGTTTGGCCAGTATCTCGTATAATTCTTTTTTTAATTTCAGGATTTCACGGGCCGTGATTTCGATATCCGAGGCCTGGCCTTGGGCACCGCCCATGGGTTGGTGTATCATGACCCGGCTATGCGGTAAGGCAGACCTTTTTCCCTTGGTCCCGGCGGCCAGTAAAACAGCGCCCATGGAGGCTGCCATGCCCGTGCATATGGTGGCCACGTCCGAACTGATATATTGCATGGTATCGTAGATTCCCAGCCCGGCATGCACGGCGCCGCCCGGCGAGTTAAAATAAATTTGTATGTCTTTGTTCGGGTCACTTGATTCCAGGAACAGCAACTGGGCCTGGATAATATTGGCCACGTAGTCATCAATTGGTACGCCCAGGAAAATAATCCTGTCCATCATCAGGCGGCTAAAAACATCCATTTGGGCGATATTTAATTGCCTTTCTTCGATAATGGTAGGCGAGATGTAACTGTTGTAGGCCGAATTATATTTTTCGAGGGTCATGCTGCTGATGCCCATGTGCTTGGTAGCGTATTTTCTGAATTCATCTTGATTTTTCATGATGCTATTTGTTTAAGTTACTTTTTCTTTTCTTGCTCTTTTTCTGCCAGTTTCTGGTACTCGTCCATGCTTACTTTCTTGGTCTCGATTTTGATATTTTCCTTCACGAAATTAATGACTTTTTCTTCCATTTTTTGGTCGCGAACGCGGCGGGCTTCTTCTTCTTTTTTCAATACTTCCTTGGCCGACATTTCTACCTGCTCGTCCGGGATATCGGCTATCCCGTATTGCATGTACTGATTTTTTACAAGCTGTTTGGTAAAATCCAGTATTTCCTGTTCTTCCACCTTGATCTCGTTTTCCTTGGCAATTTTGTTTTTAATTAATTGCCATTTGATATCTTCTTCAAATTTAGGAAAATCTTTTTCAATCTCCTCGGCGTTTATTTTTTCGTTGGTAGCTTTGATCCACCGTTTTAAAAATTCTTTCGGCAGGTCCATTTTTACCTTGCCCAAGAATTTTTCACGTATATCCTGCATGAGCTTGTTTTCACTTTCCTTATCCAGGTAGGGCTTAATATCTTCCTTGATTTTTTCCCGCATTTCTTCTTCCGAGTTCACGTTGCCCTCGCCAAATATTTTATCAAATAATTCCTGGTTTAGTCCGGCAGGTTTAAACACGTCTACTTCCGTGATGTTTATTTCGAAATCCCCGTTCACGTTCGCGGCTTCTTCTTTTTGTGTTTTCAATATCCCGGCTATCTCGGTGTCGTTCGGGTACGCTTTTTTTATGTCGAACACGATTTTATCGCCTGCTTTGGCCCCCTGGAATTTTTTCTTAATCTCGTCATCTTTCATTATTTCAAGGGAAATAGCCGTGTCTTCAGCGGCTAGCGGTTCGTTTTCGGCATCTTCTGGCAATACTTGCTTCACGCTGCCTTTTACCAGTTCGTTGTCTTTTACCTCCTCCACGGGTTCGAAACTGCCATGTTGGCGGGTGTAATGTTCAACCTGCGAGTCCACGGTTTTCTCATCAAGCTGTACATCGTAATATTTTAGCTTGTCTTTTTGCGAGATATTTATTTCAAAACCGGGGTATATTCCGATGTCAAAGGCAAATTCAAATTCTTCTTGGTTGTCCCAGTCAATTTCTTTTTGCTCTTTATCACTGGGAAGGGGCTCGCCAAGGATATCCAGCTTTTCTTCCACGATGTACCGCGTAAGGGATTGTGATACCACCTTGTTGATTTCTTCTAACATCACGGGTTTCTCGTACATCTTTTTCACGATGCCCATGGGCACTTTTCCAGGCCTAAACCCTGGCATGTTAGCTTTTTTGCGGTATTCCCGCAAGGTGCCCTCTACTTTTTCCTGGTAATCGTCTTTTTCTACTTTTACCTTGATGACAGCATTTAAGTCATCAATTTGTTCTTTGTTGATATCCATTATAAAAGGTTTTGAAATAATAATATTTTATTTAAAAAAAACCGCCGGCAATCATTCATCACGGCGAATGATTATTCAGCGGTTTTCGATAGTACGGATGGAGGGACTCGAACCCCCACGCCCGAAGGCACTAGATCCTAAGTCTAGCGCGGCTACCAATTACGCCACATCCGCTCGTAAAAATTCAGGCGCAAATATATTCATTTTTTTACAATTAATTAAATTTTGCCCGCGGTCAAATAACTTGATTTGTAAATTGCTTACTTGTAATCAACATTTATGCCAAGAATTTGTTTCTTTACCAGTGAGTTTTTTGAACGTTTACTTGCTACCTCAAGCTTGGTATAATATTATCTTGAACAATAAATACTATCCTTATGAAAAAAGAACTTCTTTAAATAATGTTCATTGGGCTGACAAGTTTTCATGTTTTCGTGCAGGGCCAGGAAATTTTATCTGATAACAGCCATGTGCTATCGCAATTCAAAATTTTGCCCCAGGTACACCCTGCGTACTTGTTCGTCATTGGCCAGGTCATGGGCCGAACCGGCTTTTAATATCTCGCCTTCGAACAATAGGTAGGTGCGGTCTGTAATCGATAGTGTTTCGTGTACGTTATGGTCGGTGATAAGTATGCCAATGTTTTTTTCTTTTAATTTTCCCACTATGTCCTGGATATCTTCTACCGCGATTGGGTCTACCCCTGCGAAAGGCTCGTCAAGTAAGATAAAGCTTGGCTTAATGGCCAGTGCACGTGCGATTTCTGTCCTTCGCCTCTCGCCCCCTGATAACTGGATGCCCAGGCTTTTTCGTACTTTTTCCAGCCCGAATTCTTCGATTAGCATTTCCAAACGTTCTTTTTGTTCTTTCCTGGGGATTTTAGACATTTCCAAAACGGCTTTTAGGTTGTCCTCTACGCTTAACTTCCGAAATATAGAGGCTTCTTGCGCCAAGTAGCCAATGCCCCGCTGGGCCCGTTTATAAACGGGCAATTTCGTGATGTCTTCGCCCTCGTGGTAAATTTTGCCATCATTTGGCGTGATTAGCCCCACGATCATGTAAAAAGTCGTGGTTTTACCAGCCCCGTTTGGGCCAAGCAATCCCACGATTTCTCCTTGGTTTAGTTCAATCGAAACGTGCTTTACTACTTCGCGGTTCTTGTATTTTTTTACCAGGTTATGTGTTTTTAATCTCATGGGCAAAATTTTTTTATGTTTCTTCAGTGGGGTTTTCTCCTGTTTTCCCTTCCATTTTCATTTGTTCCTTGCGGTAAACCCCGCGGGAAATCATAATCCCCGCCTCGTACAAGAGCACCAAGGGCAAGCAAACGAGGATTTGGCTAAAAATATCCGGTGGCGTGATGATGGCCGATAATAATAGGATTACCACGATGGAATGCCGCCGGTACCTTTTTAAAAACTCTGGCGTGACCAATCCCA
>CAZKIR010000011.1:9841-15293 GCA_964552835.1 uncultured Bacteroidales bacterium | reverse complement strand
TTACTCAGGAAAAATACCAGCACCGGGAGTTCGAAAATGAGGCCCGTGGCTAAGGCCACAGAGGTAACGGTCGCGATATACGATTTAAGGTTAATTTGGTTAAGTACCTGGTCGCTCACGTTGTATGATCCCAGAAAATGTACCGATAAGGGGGTGATGATATAATACCCGAACAAAACCCCGGCCAGGAACAAGGTAGAACTTGAAAAAACGGCACCGCGACTATATTTTTTTTCAGTATCGTACAAGGCGGGTTCGATAAATTTCCAAAATTCATAAAAAATATAAGGGAACGCGATAATGATTCCAGCGAAAATGGATACCATGATGTGGCTTGAAAACTGCCCGGCCATGTTAATATTAATGAGCTGGAACGGTTTAGAATTGATACAGAGCCTGGATATGTTTACTATTTCGCCAAACTCGCACAACAAGCGATTGGTGATAAAATAGGGGTTTTTCGGGGCTATGATGATTACATCAAAAATGATCTCGTGGAACACGAAAGCAGCTACCGCGAAAACGATCACGGCGGCGAACGATCGGATCAGGTGCCACCTTAATTCTTCCAGGTGCTGTAGGAAGCTCATGTCTGCTTTTTTTTTCTTGGCCATCAAAAAATAAATATCAAGGGTTAATATTTTATTTGTCTAATTAAAAAAAAACGCGTAAATTTAGTACTAAAATTTGAGATTTTTTTGGGTCCGTTTTTCGCGTGAAACAAATACTTAGTTTTCTCGTAATTTGTTAAATAGGCTCAAAAGTAGTATTTTTATCATCGCTTTTAGGGTATTTACATAAAAAATCATTACCTTCGTGTAATTTGCACGATATTTGTTTAACTAAAATTACAATGAATTATTGTTTATTAACTAGGGGAGAAAAATAAAGTCATGAAAAATGTTGGAGAATTTACCTTACTCGAGAACCTTAAGCAAAATTTCGGGTTTGATCGTTTCAAGGGAAATCAGGAAGAGATTATCAAGAGTGTACTTGATGGAAAGAACGCGTTTGTTTTAATGCCCACCGGTGGTGGCAAATCGTTATGTTATCAGTTGCCTTCGCTGGTATTGGAAGGTACGGCTATCGTGATATCGCCTTTAATTGCCTTGATGAAGAACCAGGTGGATGCCATGCGTAGTTTTAGCACGGAAGATGGCGTGGCCCATTTTTTGAATTCTTCACTTAGCAAAACAGCTATCAGCCAGGTAAAAGAAGATATATTGTCCAGGAAGACCAGGCTGTTATACGTGGCACCTGAATCCCTCACGAAGGAAGAGAATGTTGAGTTTTTGAAAAAAGTTAAAGTCTCTTTTTATGCCATAGACGAGGCGCATTGTATTTCTGAGTGGGGCCATGATTTTCGCCCCGAGTACCGCAGGATACGGCCAATCATTAACAAGATTGGGAACGCCCCGGTGATTGCCCTAACGGCTACCGCTACCCCGAAAGTTCAACACGATATACAGAAAAACCTGGATATACTGGAGGCCACGGTATATAAATCATCCTTTAACCGGGCCAACCTGTATTATGAAGTGAGGCCCAAGGCCAATGCCACCAAGGATATTATTAAGTTTATTAAAAATAACCCTGGTAAATCCGGCATTATTTATTGCCTTAGCCGAAAAAAAGTGGAAGAACTGGCCGAAACCTTGCAAGTGAACGGTATTAAAGCTTTGGCCTACCATGCCGGGATGGATTCGGCCACCCGATCGAAAACCCAGGACCAGTTCCTGATGGAAGACATTGACGTGATCGTGGCGACCATCGCTTTTGGTATGGGTATCGACAAACCAGATATACGGTTCGTGATCCATTATGATATCCCCAAGAGCCTGGAAGGTTACTACCAGGAAACCGGGCGCGCGGGCCGCGACGGGGGAGAAGGCAAGTGCATTACCTTCTATAATTACAAAGATATCCAGAAACTGGAAAAATTCATGCAGGGAAAACCCATCGCCGAACAAGAAATAGGGAAACACCTTTTGCTCGAGATGGTTTCCTATGCTGAATCGGCCGTTTGCCGGAGAAAATCCTTGCTTCATTATTTCGGTGAAAATTATCAAGAACCGAATTGCAAGAATTGTGATAATTGCTTGCACCCGAAAGAACATTTCGAAGGCAAAAATTACATGGTAAAAGCCTTGACCGCTATCGAAGAGGTGAACGAGAAATTCAAGGCCGAACACGTGGCCAATATACTGGCCGGAAGCCTGAACGCTGCCATTAAATCATACCAGCACCATAAGTTGCCGATTTTTGGTTCTGGACAAGACAATGATGCCAGGTTTTGGAACGCCGTTATCCGTCAAGGCCTTATTGCTAAATTTGTAGACAAGGATATCGAAAATTATGGTTTACTTAAATTAAGTGAAAAAGGAAAGGCATTTCTTGATAATCCCACTTCCTTCATGCTTACCCAAGACCATGATTACGATTCCATGGACTCAAACGAGGGAAATAACGGGAACACCACGGCTGCATTGGATACAGAACTTTTTAATATCCTGAAAGACCTGAGGAAAAAAATCGCGAAAAAGCACAGCTTGCCACCTTTCGTGATATTTCAGGATCCATCTTTGCAAGAAATGGCTACCCAATACCCCGTGTCAATTGAAGAATTGCAAGCTTGTGTGGGGGTCGGGGCAGGAAAAGCCAAGCGCTACGGCAAAGATTTCGTGGAATTGATCAAGCAGTACGTGGAAGAAAAGGAAATCGTGCGTTCGCAAGATATGGTAGTGAAATCAGTCGTGAACAAATCCGGTTTGAAAGTGTATATTATTCAAAGCATCGACCGTAAAATGTCGCTTGATGATATTGCCGATGCCAAAGGATTGACTATGAATGCCCTGCTTGATGAGATCGAGGCTATCGTGAATTCTGGTACCAAGCTCAACCTGGATTATTTTATCGATCAGGTGATTGACGAAGATCGGCAACAAGATATTTATGATTATTTTATGGAAGAAGCCGAAACGGAATCAATTGCTGATGCCCTGGAAGAGTTGGGAGAAGATGAGTATTCTGAAGAAGATGTCCGGTTGATGCGGATAAAATTTATATCGGAAATGGGGAACTAATTCGGTTCCTCTTTCGTAAATAGTAAAATGTGAAACCTCTAAAACCTTATAATGTATGAAAAGAATTGTACTTTTACTTGCTATCACGTTGAGCATGGGCACCATGCTCATGGCGCAGTTTAAAATGACTTCAAAAAGCCATGGTTTACTGGCCAATGAATTTAACCAAATGAAATTATGTAACTACTCTGCGCCAGGGCATGCCGGCATGAACGTTACCTGGGATTTCTCCGGGCTGAAATTAAAAGACGATTTTCAGGGATCAATCGACCAGGCTTTTTTTGCCGAAAATGCCTCGGAATTTACCAATGCAAACGTGGTGTTAAATGAATTTAACAACCAGTTTTTTTTCGAGGGCGACAAAGATCAATTGTTGCTTAAGGGGGTGGCCGTGAACGGGAAAGCTATCATGAAATTTACCGAGCCCTTCGTGAAAATGAAATATCCCTTTACCATGGGCGACCAATTTTCCGGGACTTACGGGGGGAACTATTTTGCCGGTAAAACCACGGGCACCATCAATGGCGACTATCGCGTGGAAGCCGATGGGTATGGCAAGCTAATTCTGCCTGGTGGGGTGGAAGTGCCCAAAGCCCTGCGGGTGAAAACCGTGCGGAATTATACCCGGGAACTAAATTCCAGTGCCAGTCAGGTGCAAGTAACCACTTATCGCTGGTACGCTGAAAATGTTCGTTTCCCGATGCTCGTGTTCATCGAGAACAAGGTCATCAATGGTGACCGGGAATCCGTTTCGCACCAGGCGGCATACAAGGACCAGTACACCGCTTTAAAACAAACCACCAACGTCGCCAACGAGGTGTTTGAAGCAAAGTTGAACGTGTACCCTAATCCTTACAAGGAATTGTTGAACATCGAGTACAACTTGAAAGAAACTGGCGCCGTGAAAATAGAATTGTTCAACTCGGTAGGCCAAAAACTTAAAACCATTGTGGACGAAACCCAATCCAGTGGTGAATATGCCCGCGAGTTAAAGGCTAGTGAGCTAAACCTGAAATCTGGGGCGTATTACATCAAGTTTAACCTGAACGGCGAAGAAAAGTTGCAGAAGGTCATGAAATTATAAAAAGTAAAATTTTATTTAACAGTATAAAAGCCACTGGAATTTCGCCAGTGGCTTTTTTTTAACTGGTATGTAGTCTTAATAGGTAACTGATAAGTTTATACTCGCCTGTCAAAGTTAAAATGCTATTGAAAAGCCTGGTTGTTAGTTTATAGTTTTTGTTGGGGATTTGAAATATTTAACAATCAACAATTTTATTTTTTTATAATCCCGTGAAGCCGAAAAAAAGAGAAAGAATGGGTAGGTCAATGATTACCGCCTCCCTTTCCATCTAGCAGGGAAAAAAATGCTGGCTAGCCCCGTGCCAAGGACGTAGAAAGGATAGGGGAAGGCTACGCTGAGAAATAGGCCCAGGTTAGCCTTTTGGTTTGAAAACCGGGCATAATCTTTGAGAAAAATAAAATCGGTTATGAATTTTACGGATAAAGCCAATAAAAAGGGGATGCCCAGGATGGGCTTGAAGAAGGCTGCGCCCACGGTCAAAACCAAGAAAAAATTCATGAGAAATACCAGCAGGGCAGATAATATGGTGTCCTTGTCGGTATAAAATTTAGCTTTGGAAACCCATCGTGCCCGTTGGCGGATAAAATTTTTCATGTTAGTAACAGGTCGCGTGATGGCAATGGCCGCATGGGATTTTAAAAAATGGATGCCCTTTGGGTTTGCTTTTTTGGCCTGGTGCAATAAAAAGATATCATCGCCCGAGGGCGATTGGTGGTACAAGGGATGATCCTGGATACTTTCAAGGTAAAATTGCCTGGAAAAACCCAGGTTGGCCCCGTTGGCCATGGTTGGCCGGCCAATGGCCATGGCCCCGGCGCCCGAGGCTACCAAGCTGGCGAATTCTAGTGCCTGTGCCCGGCCAAACCAGTTTTTTCCTTCCATTTTTACCGGCCCGGCGATAAGCAAGGGCTGTTTTTTTTTCCAAAAAGCGGCGAAGGACATGATCCAGTTTTCCTGGACCCGGCAATCGGCATCAGTGGTAAGCACTAGTTCTCCCGTGGCTTTTTGTATGCCGAGGCAGAGCGCGTGTTTTTTGCCCGTGTTTTCTTTCAGGTGGTATAGGCTGACATGTGCATTTGCCCTGGAAAAAGTTTCAGCACGTCGTGCCGTTTCGTCTTCCGAATGGTCGTTTACCACGATTATTTCGGTTTTTCCGGGCGGGTATGACTGCTTAATCAAATCTTGCAGGAGCCATGGAAGGTTTTCTTCCTCGTTCCGTGCCGGCACAAGCACGCTTACCCGTGGAAAAGTCTCCTGGTAAGTGGCAGGCCTGTAAAGGGGCAAG
>CAZKIR010000011.1:0-9831 GCA_964552835.1 uncultured Bacteroidales bacterium | reverse complement strand
CACCCCTTGTAATAAGAAACAAGCATGTATATATAGGCCAGGCTTAGGCAGGTTAGGATAATTCCGGTGAGTAGCAACAGGTTCAAGTATTTTTTTGGTTTTGTCCGTTTGGGCTAAGATAAAGAAATTAGGATGAATATTAAGCCGGGATTTTACGCTATGAGATTTTTAGGCAGTTTATTGGATTTCATTATGGTTTTTCATGGCAGGTAGCTTCTTAAGAAGAAAAGTATACCTCCGTATTTGCTTGTTGTGGCATTTATAATTGGATTAAAAGCAAACCCAGGACTTATATAAAAGGTTAAAATTTTTTTTTGGAAAAATATATTGGCACAGGTATTTAATTTCCGCGCATCACATTTTTTTTGGTTCAGGCCTATCAAAGCTGGCAATTGCTTATTTTTGTTTTTTGTTACATGGCGCTTTTTTTAAAGCGATTAAAAAAAATAATCTTATGCCCCCTGTACGCCCTAAGAAACACCTCGGCCAGCATTTCCTGACCGACCGGAACATTGCCGCGAAAATAGTACATTCGTTACGGGCAGGTACTTCCCGGCACGTGCTGGAAATTGGCCCCGGCCAGGGTGTTTTAACAGGCTTTTTGCTGGAACGGTTTCCCGAAAAAGCCTTTTTCGTGGACGTGGACACTGAAAGCATCCAATTTCTCAAGGAAAAGTACCCACGACACGTGGGGCAGTTTATCGAGAAAGATTTTTTGTCCATGGCTTTACAAAAGGATTTTCCCGGCCCCATCGCCGTGATAGGTAATTTTCCCTACAATATTTCCAGCCAGTTATTTTTCAAGTTCATGGACCATCGTACCCAGGTAAACGAAATCGTGTGCATGGTGCAAAAAGAAGTGGCCCAACGGTTAAGCGCTGGCCCGGGTAGCAAAACCTACGGCATTTTAAGCGTGTTGTTGCAGGCGTATTATGATATACAGTACCTGTTCACCGTAAAACCTGGCGTGTTCTTGCCCCCGCCCAAGGTGCAAAGCGGGGTTATCCGGTTGGTGAGGAACCAGGTCGATAAACTCGGGTGCGACGAGAAATTGTTTTTTCAGCTTGTAAAAACCGCGTTTAACCAGCGGCGAAAAACCCTTCGCAATTCCCTGAAACCGCTCTTGTCCCCTGAAACGGGAACGCGGGACAAGATTTTTGACAAGCGGCCGGAACAATTGCCGGTAGAAGGCTTTATAGAACTCGTGCAGATCATTTGTTGACTGGCTGTTTTTTTTAATTTGCTTTTATAGCCCGCCCAAGGGTTTTGGTTTTTGAATCCATCTCAAATTTTTTTACATATTAATATTACCTTTCTATAAAGAAAGAAATCTTTTTGCGAAAGTCCAGAAAAGCTTTATTTTTACGTGATTTTAAAAAAAAACCGGGATCATGCATTTCGAGTTAACACGGGAATACATAGAAAACCTTCGGGAAATTATTGGCAACGAGGATGAACAATCGGCCAAAGATATCCTGGAAGAGTTGCACCCTGCAGATATTGCCGATATTTTTAACGAACTCGGCCTGGAAGAAGCCAGGTACTTATACCTGTTGCTGCCCGAGGAAAAATCGGCCGACGTGCTGATCGAGCTGGAAGAAGATACCCGTGCCCGCTTTATCGAGATATTGCCCAGCGAGGTGATTGCCCGGCAGTTTATCGAGAACATGGACTCGGACGATGCCGCTGACGTGGTGGGCGAGATGTCGAAGGAAAAAAAAGAAGAAATTCTTCAACATATCGGGGATATTGAACAGGCTGGTGACATAGTGGACTTGCTGAGCTACGACAAGGACTCGGCCGGTGGTTTGATGGCCAAAGAACTGATTACCGTGAACGAGAATTGGAATATCGTAACCAGCCTTCGCGAGATGCGCCGACAGGCAAGTGATATTGACGAGGTCTACTACGTGTACGTGGTAGATGATGACAATATCCTGAAAGGGACCTTATCACTAAAAAAATTATTATTGAGCCCCACCACCGCCTTGATAAAAGATATTTACAATGCCGAGGTGATAGCGGTGAAAGTAGATACTACCTCAGAAGAGGTGGCTAACATCATGGACAAGTACGACCTGGTGGCCCTCCCGGTAGTTGACGACATTGATCGGCTGGTAGGCCGCATTACCATCGACGACGTGGTGGATGTGATACGGGAAGAGGCCGAGCGGGACTACCAGATGATGTCTGGGATTACCGAGGACGTGCAGCCTTCGGATAATGTCTGGCTGCTTACCCGGGCCCGCTTGCCCTGGTTGTTGATCGGGTTGCTAGGGGGCGTGTTAGGTGCCAAGGTAATCAGCGTATTCGAGATGGACCTGGGCATTTATCCCGAGATGGCTTTTTTTATTCCCCTTATAGCGGCCATGGGCGGGAACGTGGGGGTCCAGTCCTCTGCCATCGTGGTGCAAAGCATTGCCAACAACACCGTGGGACTGGAAAGCACCTTTCGAAAAATCATGAAAGAAATATCCGTCGCCTTTGTAAATGGGTTCACGTGCGCCGCGATTACTTTAGTTTATAACATTTTTATGGCCGATACCCTGGCCCTAACCCTCACGGTAAGCATTTCTTTGCTGGCCGTTATCTTGTTTGCCTCGGTATTTGGCACGTTTATACCCCTTGCCTTGCACCGGTTTAAAATAGACCCGGCCGTGGCCACCGGCCCGTTTATTACCACGATGAACGATATTATCGGCTTGTTGGTATATCTTTCTATCGGGCGTACCTTGTATAGTATCCTGTAAAAGGTATAATCATGCTGGCCATGAAGTAGTTTTTAAATAGAATGCTGGTGAAACCAAGAAAAATATTCGTTTTTTTTCTTACGTTGTTAATGCTGGTCGTCCTGCTTAGCTTGCTGTTTCCCCGCGGGGGCATTCATTTATCCGATGATATCGTGTTTCGTTTCCCTGATTTTAAGCAATTGGCCGGGCCACCTACCAAGCCTTACAAGGAAATTGATGAAATTACCCGTGCCATGGAACAACCCACCGCCAGCCCAAGTTACCTTGTCTCCCTTTTGTTCCACCATGGCCCTGTTTTTTACCAGCTTCGGTATGATACCTTGCTGGGGAAAAAAGTGCAACATGAAGAAACACATAAACCCCCTCCCTATAGGGCTTATCAACCTATTCAAAAATCCATTCAATACCCCGGGGGGGATCCTTCTCTTCTTTATCCACTTTTTCAATCCTTGCAAGGGGTTCGGGGTCAGGAGACGGTTTACCGCGTGCTGCATTATGGCGATTCACAAATTGAAGGCGACCGGATTACCTCTTATATTCGCGATCAGCTCCAAAAACGATTCGGGGGTAGTGGTGTAGGCATGTTCCCGGTGAAGCGGTATAGCCGTTTTATGGTATCCATTAACATGGAAATATCAGGAAATTGGGCACGCTATTCCATTGGCGACTATCAAAAAGGCAACATACCACATAACCGCCTGGGGGCAATGATGAGTTTTTGCCGTTTTTCGCCCGTGTGGCAAGAGGAACGTTCCCCAAGTTTGTACGAGGGTTCTATTCAATTGGAAAAAACGGCCGTATCGTACCACAGGGCCACGAATTACACTACCTTAAAGTTATTTTACGGCTATAATCAAAAGCCCCTGGTAATCGAGTTGTATAAAAACGAGCAGCGAAACGATGCGGATATTTTGCTGCCTAACCAGGAATTGTGCGAAAACGAATGGGATTTGAACGTGGAAGGTGACAAAACGGCCTTGTACTTTAAAGGCGAGGATAGCCCCGATATTTATGGTATAGCCCTGGATGGTCCACGGGGCATCGCGGTCGACAATATTCCCTTGCGGGGAAGCCGGGGACTTGATTTTACCAAAAGCGATCGGGAAACTATCCGGCAAATGTACCATATCTTGCAAGTAAAATTTTTGATATTGCAATTTGGCGTGAATATGGTGCCCATGGTCAGGGAAAATTATCAATTTTACGAAGATAGTTATTATCGTCAACTGGTGTTTTTAAAAAATTTAATGCCCGATTTGCCCGTCTTGGTCATGGGTGTATCGGATATGTCGCGAAAAGAAAAAGGCAAGTATGTATCGTACCCGAACGTGGAAAAAATTCGTGATGCCCAACGCGGGGCTGCCTTTAGGGCTGGCTGCGCCTTTTGGGACACCTACGTGGCCATGGGGGGCGAACATTCCATGCCGTCTTGGGTCTTTCATGACCCGCCCCTGGCCCAGAAAGATTTTACCCATTTCACGTACAGGGGTTCCAAGCTTATCGCGAAAATGTTTTATGAATCGTTAATGGCCGATTTTAATGAGTATATTCGCCATACCCAATAATGTATTGCATGGAAAATAATTTTTTTACACGTGTTTTTGCATACTCCGAGGAAGCCCCCTTGTTGTTTACCCGGCCGTATTTCTGGGTATTTTTCACGGTGGTGTTGGGGTTGTATTCACTGGTATACAAGAAAGTACCTGTACGCAATACATACCTGTTCCTGGTTAGTCTGTTTTTTTATTACAAAACCAGTGGCCTTTTTTTTATTTTGTTGATTATTTCTACCGTGGCCGATTATTCCATTGGGCATTGGATTTACAGGGCCAAAACGCCCGGGCGGAAAAAATTGTTTTTTTTCATGAGCCTTTTTATTAACCTGGGCATGTTGTCGTATTATAAGTATGCCTACTTTTTCACGGGTATCCTGAATGATATGTTCGGTGCCCATTTCAAGGTTTTTGACGTGTTTTCGTTCATGATAAACGAGTTAAGTGGTGCCCATCTCGACGTCGACAAGATTATTTTACCGGTGGGCATATCTTTTTTTACCTTCCAAACCATCAGTTACACTTTTGATATTTACCGGGAAAAAATAACCCCCTTGAACAGGATTATTGATTTCGGCTTTTATGTTTCTTTTTTCCCGCAGTTGGTGGCTGGCCCGATCGTGCGCGCTTCTGAGTTCGTACCGCAGTTAAAAAGGCCTTATGCCGTGAATTACCGGGAAATGGGGCATGCCCTTTTCTTGATCATGAGTGGATTGGCCAAGAAAATTATGATATCCGATTATATCGCGGTAAATTTCGTGGACCGGGTTTTTGCCGCACCATTAACATACGGTGGCCTGGAAAATATTTTGGCCGTTTACGGGTATTCGCTCCAGATTTATTGTGATTTTTCCGGGTACACTGATATTGCCATTGGCCTTGCCCTGTTGATGGGTTTTCGCCTGCCCATTAATTTTAACTCGCCGTACAAGGCCATTTCCTTGCGTGATTTCTGGCACCGTTGGCATATCTCTTTGTCTGCTTGGTTGCGCGACTACCTATACATTCCCTTGGGCGGTAGCCGCAAGGGGAAGGTCCGGACCCAGGTTAACGTGATGCTTACCATGTTGCTAGGGGGGCTGTGGCACGGGGCCAATTGGCTGTTTGTTATCTGGGGGGGCATCCATGGCCTTGGGTTGGTTTTGCAACGGATATTGTCCCCGGTGTTGCCGGATGGAAATAAAGGGCGTTTTTATCGGTTTTTGACTATTTTTGCCACCTTCCACCTGGTCACGGTGGCCTGGATATTTTTTCGCGCCCGTTCCCTGGAAAAAGCCGGCCAAATGTTTGCTCAAATTTTTCATGATTTTCAAGTGTCCTTGCTACCTGGCTTTTTAGAAGGATATTGGCCAGTGCTGGCCATCATGTTAGCGGGCTTTGTCTTGCACTGGTTGCCCTATTATCTCAAGGAAAAAGCACGGGGGTATTTTATCGAGTTCCCCCTTTGGCTAAAAGTTGTAAGTGTTTTCTTATTTATTTTTCTCCTTTACCAGGTATCTACCTCTGAGTTACAAGCTTTTATTTACTTCCAATTTTAATTTTTTTGTCCTAAGGCGCTAATTTTGCCGGGGGTTTTAAATGGGCGCTCGGTTACGGCGCCGGTACAGAATTTGACCTTGGGAAAAGTGAAAAAAATAGCCTGAACATCTATTTCATTTCTTATAACATCATGGACACGGATAGTTATTTTAGTTGGGACAGCTACGCGAACCTGGATCAACTCCGGTTGAATTTTGGGATGAAATTGAGCGAGAGGGCTCAATTATTCTTCGGACCT
The DNA here is from genome assembly GCA_964552835.1 of uncultured Bacteroidales bacterium. GTDB lineage: Bacteria > Bacteroidota > Bacteroidia > Bacteroidales > CAYFUP01 > CAZKIR01. The sequence goes on along the minus strand of CAZKIR010000011.1, from coordinate 3,751 downwards.
ACCCTGAACTTTCTTGCCACGAGGAATTTTGCCCAGGGGGATAAAATGGCACGGGAAATTGCCCCCTATTCCACCGGGAACACCACCATTTTTGCTGCACAATTTGATACATGGGTTGGTGTCAATGGCGGGATACGGTTTTAAGGGCATCGTTAAACGCCCTTTCTTTTTCGCGAATGGCCGCGATGGCATTCCCTCGTTGTCAGGTATAATTGTTTTCCCTCCTAGCCATGCCTGGGATGAGGAACAATCTTACTTTCCATGGTTTTTTTCCGCTCCTTCTACTAATAAAAAAAAGGGGCCATAGATGCCTCAAGCCTTTTGCTTGTGGGTTTTGCCAGGTTTCGTGTTGACTTGGTAATAAGCCTTTTTCGAGGCCACTTGTTCTGCCTCTTTTTTGGAATAGCCTTTGCCTTCGGCAAGCATTTTTTCTCCTATCATTATTTTACTAGCAAATTCGGGTATGGTTATGCCATTCGAGATTTCTGTCGTATCGTACATGATGTTCACGTGTTTTTTCTGGCTCCATTCAATCATCAGGCTTTTATAATCGGTTTCGGTGCGCTCAATTTTTTTCAGATCCACGTACCGGGGCAGTATTTTTTTCAAGATAAAAGCCTTGGTTTTTTTGTAGCCTTTATCAAGGTACAAGGCACCGATTAGAGCCTCGAAAACATTTCCCATGATATTTTTTTGGCCATTTGCCAGTGGGGTATGGGAGATAATAAAACGATCGAGGCCGATATCGTTGGCCAGTTCGTTCAAGAACTCGCGATTTACTAGCTTGGCCCTTAATTTTGATAAAAACCCCTCGTCTTTCCCGGGATATCGGGAAAAAAGGATATCTGAAACGATCGCGTCGTACACGGAATCGCCCAAGAATTCGAGACGCTCGTTGTTGATTGTTGCTTTGTCAAATACCAGGGAAGCCGATTTATGGATAAAGGCGATCTCGTACAGCTGGATATTCCTGGGCACGATCCCGAGCGTATTGTATATAAAAGAATAAAACTTCTTTTCGCGATAAAAAAGAAGTTTTATAATAAAAAAAAGGTATTTCAAGAATTTAATTTCTTAAGATAATTTTTTCAAGATAATAGAAGCATTATGGCCACCAAAACCAAATGTGTTGCTCAAGGCTGCCCTCACTTCCCTTTCCTGGGCCTGGTTAAACGTAAAATTAATTTTCGGGTCCAGGTTTGGGTCATCTTCAAAATGGTTGATGGTTGGGGGAATAATGCCATGGTTCAAGGCCATGATGGCCGCGATGGCTTCCACTGCACCAGCAGCGCCCAGTAAATGGCCTGTCATGGATTTCGTGGAACTAATGTTCATTTTATAAACGTGCTCGCCAAATAACCTTTTGACCCCTTTGATTTCAGCTACATCGCCCACGGGTGTCGCGGTGCCGTGCGCGTTGATGTAGTCGATATCTTCCGGGTCCATTTGGGCATCGGACAGCGCGTTGCGCATCACTTTCTCGGCCCCCAAGCCTTCCGGGTGGGGAGCGGTAAGATGGTACGCATCCGCAGACATCCCGCCACCGGCAATTTCAGCGTAAATTTTGGCACCTCTTTTTTTGGCGTGTTCATATTCTTCAAGGATAAGGGCGCCACCCCCTTCGCCCATGACAAAACCGTCCCGGGTCCCGTCAAAAGGCCTTGAAGCCGTTTTGTAGTTCTCGTTGTTTGATGAAATGGCTTGCATGGCATTGAAACCGCCCATACCGGCCTCGTTAATGGCCGCCTCGGAACCTCCTGTCACGATAACGTCTGCTTTTCCCAACCGGATATAGTTAAACGCGTCAATTATCGCGTTTGTAGATGAAGCACAAGCTGAAACCGTGGTAAAGTTTGGTCCCCTGAAAGTATATTTCATAGAAATATGGCCGGAAGCGATATCAGAAATCATCTTGGGGATAAAGAAAGGGCTAAAACGGGGCGTGTAATCCCCGTTCACGAACCCTTTTACTTCTTCTAAAAAAGTGTTGATCCCCCCGATACCCGAGGCCCAGATAACGCCGATGCGGTCTGGGTCCATGGTTTCGGAGCTGATTTCTGCTTCTTTTATAGCCTGATCAGCTGCCACCATGGCAAATTGGGCAAATAAATCAAGCTTTCTGGCTTCTTTTCTGTCGAAATAATCTTTCGGATCGAAATCTTTGACCTCGCAAGCAAATTTTGTTTTAAATTTTGAAGCATCAAAACGAGTAATGTGGTCGCTACCACTTACCCCTTTTTTCAGGTTTTCCATGAGCTCGCCGATGGACTTCCCCAGGGGGGTAATCGCACCCAAACCAGTAACTACTACACGATTAAGTTCCATAATGATACTTGAAAATTTACAACAAAATGTTTACTTTACGTTTTCTTCAACGTATTTTATGGCTTCACCAACTGTTCCAATTTTCTCGGCTTGATCATCGGGAATTCCAATGTTAAACTCTTTTTCAAATTCCATGATAAGCTCAACAGTGTCAAGAGAGTCAGCTCCCAAGTCATTGGTAAAGCTAGCTTCCGGAGTTACTTCGTTTTCATCAACCCCTAACTTGTCAACGATAATCGCTTTTACTCTTGATGCAATGTCAGACATAGTTTTAAATTTTAGTTAATAAATATGTAATTTAAATTTTAAAGTTGCAAATAAATATATTAATTGAAAATAAATCAAAGAATATTCTTTTTTTCTTGCCGTAAAATTAACTTTTTTTGTATTCCCAACGCTTTTTTCCATGGAAAAAGTTTGGTTTATTTTATATGTATGCCTTTAAATAAAAGATAATGAAAAACATAGCGATTTTTGCCTCTGGTTCTGGTACCAATGCCGGGAATATTATTCAATATTTTCAAGAAAAAAATGAAGCCCAGGTTAAGCTAATCTTAACAAATAACAAGAAAGCCTATGTTATTCAGCGGGCAAAAAAGCTGAACGTTCCCGTGGTAATTTTTGATCGGGACACTTTTTACAAAACCCGAAAAATATTGCAAATCCTTCAGGATAAATCCATAGATTTCGTCGTGTTGGCGGGGTTCATGTGGTTGGTGCCCGATTATCTCGTGTCTGCATATCCTAACCGGATATTGAACATTCACCCGGCCCTATTGCCCCGGTACGGCGGCAAAGGTATGTATGGCGAAAAAGTGCACCAGGCCGTGATCGATAATAAGGAAGAAAAATCAGGTATAACCATTCATAAAGTAAACGAGCGATATGATGAAGGAAAAATCGTGTTCCAGGCCGAGTGCCCGGTTTTGCCTGGTGACACGTCTGCCGACCTGGCAAAACGTGTGCATGAACTTGAGTACGAGCATTACCCGAGGGTTATCCATGGTGAAATTGAAAATTTAGATTAGAGGCTTATTATAAATCATTGGCATTGCTTGGTAAATCAGAGGTTAAAAAACTTGATGATTGATTGTATATGGTTTAAAAATGGCCGGTTAATGCCAGTGGTTATGGAAATTGAACATATAACGGGGGTGATCAGTGGATTATCAAGAATGAAGAATTTTTAGATTGTTACATGGAAACAATCCAGGGATAGGGTTTCTTAAATCAAATCCAACAACTTTTTCATCACCCTTTTTAGTTTGTTATATTCTTCCAGCCGATCTTTTTTCACGGGTTCTACCGGGGGGGCTTCAATGTTTAGCGGGTTCACGGGGTGGCCATGCTTCCAAAACCTGAAATCGAGATGAGGCCCGGTGGCATAGCCGGTGCTGCCAACATACCCTATAACTTGTCCTTGTTT
>CAZKIR010000010.1:5235-23568 GCA_964552835.1 uncultured Bacteroidales bacterium | reverse complement strand
AACCGTTCTTATTATGTTGGGATATTTCTCCTGTTTTGTTTTCTTTGCCCTGGAATAAACGCGAAAGAAAAAATGGGGCCAAACGAAGTACTTGAAAAATTAAAAAATGGTAACCAACGGTTCGTGGAAGAAAAATACGAACACCCGAACCTTGGTAAAGAAAGGCGGGGCCTTACGGCCGAAAAGGGACAACATCCCTATGCCACGGTATTGGCTTGTTCGGATTCGCGTGTTCCGGTCGAGTTTATTTTTGACGCGGGCATTGGCGATGTGTTCGTGATCCGTGTAGCCGGCAACGTGGTTAACACGGACGAGGCCGGTAGCATCGAGTACGGTGTTGAACATTTGCATACGCCTGTTCTCGTCGTGCTTGGTCATACCCATTGCGGGGCCGTGACCGCGGTGACCAAAAATGCCGAGGTTCATGGTAATATACCGCCATTGGTTGAAAATATAACCCCGGCTGTTTCAAAAGCCAAAGAAAAACATGGGGATGAATTTACCCCCGAGTTGCTCTCTTCCGCGATTGAAAATAACGTGTGGCAAAGCATCGAGGACTTGTATTCCATCAGTGAAATCACTAAAAAATTGGTGAAAGGGGGAAAATTGAAAGTAGTTGGCGCAATTTACCAGATAGAAGATGGGACCATCCAATGGCTGGGGGAACATCCCGGGCAGGATAAGCTATTGTAAACAATATACATTATGGTTGTTGGGTGATAAACCTTCGGGGATGAATGTGGAAGGGATTAAAAACATTTATCACCCAACAGCCAAATAAGCTATTTCCCTTTCGAAGAAAGGGGTAAGAAGCAAATAGCAGAAAAGACAGCACCTGCAATACCATAAGTCGTTTTGGTTACATTTTCAACTGCCGCTGGATATCCCGTTTCATGTCTTTTCGTTTGATGTCTTCCCGCTTGTCCCGTGTTTGTTTTCCCTTGGCCAGGGCAATTTCTACTTTTGCTAAGCCGCGTTCGTTAACGTACACCCGCGTGGCCACGATGGTGAGCCCTTTTTCCTGGTATTTTTTCTCCATCTTGTTTAATTCCTTGCGGTTAAGCAAGAGCTTGCGATCCCTCTTGGGTTCATGGTTATATATATTGCCCTGCTCGTATTCGGCAATATGCATCCCTTTTAGCCACAACTCGTGATGGCGAAAATAACAATAGGAATCCACCAGGCTTGCTTTTCCTTGCCGGATGGATTTTATCTCAGTACCAGTCAATTGAATGCCAGTCTGGTATTTTTCGATAAACTCGTAATTAAACGAAGCTTTCTTGTTTTTGATGTTTATCCGGTTGCTCATGCTACAAAATTGCAAAAAACTTTTTTAAAATACCATGGCTACTTGTTATAATATTCGGTTTAAATCTAAAATACCTTATATTTGGAACTTTTCTTGGCAGTATATTTCTCATGTAACCATTGATAAATCCAACAAAGTGAAGAAAAAGGACAAACTGGAAGAGTATTTTGTTTCCACGGACAAAAAGCTATTGGACACGGGCACCATTTATGAATTTTTGGCTGGGCAATCGTATTGGGCCAAAGGCCGCTCGCTTGACGTTGTTATGGCTTCCATTGAAAACTCACTGTGTTTCGGGCTTTATGCCAATCGTTCAGGCGGCCCGGCCCAGCTTGGTTTTGCACGGGTAGTAACCGATTATTCGGTTTTCGCCTGGATCCTTGACTTGTTTGTTTTAGAAGAATACAGGGGGCTCGGCTTGGGCAAAAAATTACTTGGGGCCATAATGGCACATCCCGGTTTAAGGGATTTACAAAGGTGGGGCCTGGCAACCCAAGATGCCCATGGTCTATACAAGCAGTTTGGTTTCGCGGGATTGAAACACCCCGGGTGGTTCATGGAGATTTCTAATAAATAAACAGCACGGGGAAGAATCCCTTCTTGGAATTTTGTAGACAAGGAAAAAGTCAATAATTTTGGTTCTTTTAATTAAAAATAGCAGGTATGAAAAAATTCTTTTTGATCTTCTTCATTTTGTTTTCAACCATTGGAATCCTTGCCCAGGAAAAATCCCCCTATTTAATCGTGCGGGGCGATGATATAGGTTCTTCTCACAGTGCCAACAAGGCATGCATTGATTCTTACATGAATGGCATCATGCAAACGGTTGAAGTTATGGTGCCTTGTCCCTGGTTTGAAGAAGCCGCGAAAATGCTCTTGGAAAACCCGGGCCTGGACGTTGGTATCCACCTCGTGTTGACCAGTGAATGGGAAAATTACAAGTGGCGCCCGATATCATGCGCCCCGAGCTTAACCGACGATGACGGCTATTTTTATCCCATGATTTGGCAACAGGAAGAAATGCCGGCGGGCACTGCATTAAGACAAGCTGATTGGAAAATAGAAGAAATAGAACAAGAATGGAGGGCGCAGATAGAATTGGCCAAGAAAAAAATCCCCCGTGTAAGCCATTTAACCTGCCACATGGGTTGTTATAACTGGGATGAAAAAGTCCAGGCCCTGTGGTATGAATTGGCCAGTGAATACAATTTAAAGATCGTGCCTTCCGATTATCAGGTCGAGAAAATGCCCGGTTGGAAAGGGGCCAATGGATTTGAGGAAAAACGGGACATGTTCATCGAAAACTTGAAAAAGCTGGAAAACGGAAAAATTTACCTTTTTATTGAACACCCGGCATATGATACCCAAGAGATGGAACCCATCGGTCATTTGGGTTTTTACACCGTGGGAAAGGATCGGGACATCGTTACCAAAATTTTTACCGATCCAGAAGTCAAGGCCACTATAAAAAAATATAATATCCAATTAATTAGTTATAAAGAACTCCCTAAAATTACCCAAAACAAAGACCAATGACCAAGAACGTGATGCTTTTTACTGCCCTTTTATTCATGGCAGCATGTAAGGGCTTGATCAAAAACAACAATGAAAACACCCGCGAAATGAAGGAAAACGTACTTTACCTCAAGAGAAACGAAATAAAAGTAGGCCTTTTGCCAGATGTTGGCGGACGGATCGTGTACCTGTCAACCGGGGGATCCGCGAACGTGCTGAAATCTGATCCGGGTTTATGGAACGAACCGCCGGGCGATCGGCCAAAACCCTCGCCCGACGCGGAGTTTAAAGCTTATAACGGACATATCGTGTGGCTTGGCCCGCAAAGCGAGTGGTGGCTGCACCAGGATGAAAACCCCGCCTTGAAAGAACAAGCATCCCCTTGGCCCCCCGATCCATACCTCATTTTCGGGCAATTCCAAATCATCGGGCAAACAGCCCATTCCATCGTTTTGCAAAGCCCGGGAAGCCCTGTTACCGGAATGCAATTGACCAAAAAAGTCGAGATAAAAGAAAACGGGGAAATCTATTTTGAAGTAACGGGAAAAAATACCCGTGAAGAGGCAGTATCCTGGGATTTATGGTTAAATACCCGGATTGATGGCTATCAAAAATGTTACGTGCCCATTGGCGAAAAAGGTATCGTGCGGATGGATGCCGGACAAACAGCCCAAAAAGACACCATGCCATACAAGGTGGTGGATGGCTTTTTTACTTTTCTTCCCGGCTTGCCTTCCGGCGATAAAATATTACGGGTGGCCAAGGCTTTCCTCTATCCAACCCGGCCATTGATAGCGGCTTTCACGGATGATGTTTTGTTCACGATCCGGTTTGACAAACACCTGATGGAAGAAATTCACCCTGAGCATGCACTTGTCGAAATATATAATGCGGTAACAAAAGCGGATGAAGATGCTTTGTTGGAACTGGAATACCATGCGCCCTACAAAACATTGAAGCCTGGCGAATCCATGAAAACCCATGAAGTATGGAAGGTTTTTCCATACCATGGTGACGGTTCCGAAAAAGACCAGCTGGATTTTTTGAAAGAAAAAATATAAACAGATAATAAAATATTTAAAAATGAACCCTACACGTGTTGAACATATTGGTATTGCCGTGAAAGACCTGGACGAAGCCGTCCCGTTTTACGAGCAGTTGCTAGGCAAGGCTTGTGAAAAAATTGAAGAAGTGCCCGATCAAAAGGTAAAGACTGCTTTTTTTAAGGTGGGCGAAACCAAGATCGAACTATTGGCCTCCACGGATACTGAAGGGCCTATTGGTAAATTTATCGAGAAAAAAGGGGAAGGCTTACACCATATTGCTTTTTCCGTGAAAGATATCCGGGAACGATTGAAAGAAGCCGAAGCCAACGGCATCAGGTTAATTGACAAGGAACCCAGGAAGGGCGCTGAAGGCCTTGATATTGCTTTCTTGCACCCGAAATCCACCCGCGGGGTGCTGACCGAGTTATGCGAGGACAATTCTTGATAATTCATAAAACAAATTCTTTATTTGTAAGTATAAAAGACAAAAGTAAGCATGCTTATAAACCCTCTTATCATGATACAAAAAATAGTAAAACCTGCCATTTTCATTCTTTTCATGGGCTTTATCCTGTTGCAAGCGTGTAAGAAGAAAGACACGGATCCGCCCAACCTGATGTTAAAAGGTGATACCGTGGTATACCAGGGCTTGCATACCGAGTATGTTGATTCCGGGGTATTAGCCACGGACAACGTGAGCGACGTGGAAATTATTACCGACACCTCTAGCCTGAACACCGACAGCATAGGCACCTATTACATTAAATACATCGCTACCGATGACGAGGGCAACGAAAGCGTGATCGAGCGAAAGCTCGTGGTCATTCTTACCAGCGAGAGCATGGAAGGGGAATTTATCGCCCGGGATACCATTACTTCAGGCCCCAATAGTGAATTTAATGATGGGATTTACCGGTACAAAGTAATCATTTCAGCTAAACCCAATGATGAAAATATGATTCAGCTTAAGAATTTTGGTGGGTTTGGCGAAAATACCCAAGTTGATGCCCAAATTGATGAAGATAATACCCTACGCATTCATATACAGCAGTTTGATGGCGGCACCAAGACCATTACCGGGGATGGTAAGGTAAATTATAATGCAAAAAAAATCCATTTTGATTACGAGCTTACTTATGGCCCTGGTGGTGAAAAGGACGTGGCCTCGATGACCCTCACGAGGAAATAATCAATTGCTTTTCCAGGCTATTTTTAAAAATCCCTTTTCAAAACCTACCTTTGTGTTTTTGAATTTTTAACCTGTTTGAAAAACCCCGGGAGAAATATTGCTTGCTTGTACGTGATGAAAATCTCGAAATGGTTCATGTTGATCATGCCTATTATCGTGGTTTTTTTTCAAGAAAATGGCCTTTCCATGAAAGACGTTTTTATTTTGCAGGCCATTTATTCCATTGCCATCGTGGCCCTTGAAATACCATCTGGTTATTTTGCTGACGTGTGGGGACGAAAAAATACTTTAATAGCCGGTGCTATATTCGGTTTTCTGGGTTACGGGGTTTACACGGTCTCGTATGGTTTCTGGGGATTTTTATTAGCGGAACTTACCATGGGCATTGGCCAAAGTTTTATCTCGGGTGCCGATTCGGCCTTGCTTTATGATACACTTTCTGATTCCCGGCTCGAAAAGAAGTATATCCGGTACGAGGGCCGCTTCGTGTCGGTAGGCAATTTCGCCGAGGCCTTGGCCGGTATCCTCGGGGGGCTGTTGGCCGGCATCCACCTACGCGTACCGTTTTACGCGCAAGCTTTCGTGGCCTTAATGGCTATCCCGGCGGCCATACTGATTCGCGAACCCAGCCGGTTTAAACAACATAACAAGATGACCCTGCGAAATATCTTGCAAGTAGTAAAATATGCTTTGGTCGAAAACAAAGTTTTGCGTTACGCGATCGGGTTTTCGGCCATTATTGGCACCTCTACCCTTACCATGGCCTGGTTCGTGCAACCTTATTTTAAAGAAATTGAGTTGCCCCTGGGCCTTTACGGGGTGTTTTGGACCTGTTTGACCCTCAGGGTGGGGTTAACCGCCATGCTTTCATACAAGGCCGAACGCCTTCTTGGCCAAAAAAAAATGATCGTGTTTATCAGTCTTGCCATTCCCCTTGGCTACTTGTTTACCGGCTTGTTCCAATCATATTGGGCCCTTGTGTTCTTGTTCTTGTTTTACGCGGTAAGGGGCATTGCCACCCCGGTATTAAAGGATTACATTCATCGCTTAACCACTTCTAATGTCCGGGCCACGGTGCTTTCTATTCGAAATTTTATCATCCGCCTCGTTTTTTCCCTCGTTGGCCCTTTACTGGGTTGGTATACCGACTTGTATACACTGCCCTCCGCGCTACTTTTGGCAGCAATTTTGTTTTTTTCATTTGCACTCCTAACATCGATTTTGTACCTTTATTCTCTCAAGAATACAAGGGAAGATTAAGGTGGGGCGTTCATGTTCACTTTTGCCTGGACATGTATGATATAAAAAGAAGCCTTTAAAAAAAATATCTTATGAAGACGAACAAGTACCCATGGCTTTTGGTCTTTATCGTTTTCCTGGTATACGGTAACACCCTTTGGAACGAGTATGCCCTGGACGACGCTATCGTGATTACTGAAAATGCTTTCACTAAAAGGGGGATCGAGGGAATACCGGATATTTTTTCACATGATTCATTTACAGGGTTTTTTGGTAAACAGAAAAAACTTGTAGCGGGCGGCAGGTACCGTCCTTTCTCCATTGCCACTTTTGCCTTGGAAATCGAGTTTTTCGGGATGGGACCGGCCGTTCACCACGCGGTCAATATCCTTTTGTATACTTTGCTTTGTTTCCTGTTGTACAAGCTGATGAAAAGGATTGCACCACGGGAAGGCAAAAATAGATGGGCCGGGCATTTTCCTTTTTTCACCGTGCTTGTATTTGCCTTACACCCGATCCATACTGAAGTCGTGGCCAATATCAAGGGCCGCGATGAAATATTGGCCATGGTGGGCGGCATTTCATCCTTGCTTTTTATTTTGCGTTACCTCGACCAAAAGAAAAAGCATTTTCTTGTCCTGGCATTTTTTCTTTTTTTGATGGGCGTTTTCTCGAAAGAAATAGCGGTGGTTTTTCTCGCTTTGGCACCGCTTTTCGTTTGGTACTTTTACCCGGCAAAAAAATACCGTGACGGCATCATGGCCATGTTGCCCCTGGGATTGGCAGCCTTGGTTTACCTTGCCGTTCGGCAGCACGTGCTGGGCGGGCAAGAAACCGTGGTGGGCGAGCTCATGAACAACCCTTTTTTGCACGCGAAAGCCGGCGAGAAATCGGCCACGGTATTTTTTACGCTGGCCCTTTACCTGAAACTGCTGTTTTTTCCACATCCCTTGACTTTTGATTATTACCCTTATCATATTGAACTGGTGGGCTGGGATCACCCCGTGGTGATATTTTCCGTGGCCGTGTACCTGTTTTTGGTTTTATTTGCCATGCGCGGGCTCGTTAAAAAAGATTATTATTCATTGGCCACGTGGATACACGTGATCCCCTTGCTCCTGGTAGCAAATATCTTATTCCCGGTTGGGACGTTTATGAGCGAGCGTTTTCTTTTTATTCCCTCCTGGGGTTTTGCCTGGGCTTTGGCTTACCTGATGACCTTCAACGTGCCTGCATGGGTAGGGGAGAAGGCAAAAATCCTTGTCCCGGCCTTTTTTGTTCTTGTTTCCCTTGTTTACGGGGCCAAAGTTATCCAACGCAATAAGGTTTGGAAAGATGATTTTAGCTTGTTTACCCGTGATGTAAATATTTCGTCAAACAGCGCGAAAAGCAATACTTCTGCTGGTGGTATCCTTCTTGAAAAAGCAGCGGCCATCACGGTGGATGATGAACGACAAGAATATTACCAGCGGGCCATACGCCACCTGGAAAAAGCCATTGAAATACACCCGCGGTATTACGATGCACTTTTATTGCTGGGGAACGCCTACCTGGAATACAAGGACAATTACCAGGCTGCTTACGAGATGTACCAAAAAGCCATCCAGGTAAATCCCGGCAAGGAGGTTACTTTTGGCAACCTGGCTATCTTGTTTGGCCGGGTAGAAGAACCTGATTGGGAAATCCCCAGGCTTGAAAAGGTATTGAAGCTGCGTCCCGATAACTATGCTTTTAATTACGAGTTAGGCCGCCTTTATGGCCGGTATAAACAGGATATTCCCCGGGCTATTAAATACCTGGAAAAAGCCGCGCATATAAAGCCTAACCGGTTTAATGCCCATAAAGACCTTGGGGTTGCCTATGGAATCGCTGGGAACTTCAATGAATCTGAAATTCACTTGAAAAAAGCACTGGATTTTAACCCGGGGGATGTACAAAGCTTGAAAAATTTGATTATTACCTTGCAACGATTGGGAAAACAGGAAGAAGCCCGGGAATGGATGGAAAAAGTGAGGGGGAAGGAGTGATAGGGTGGAAGCTTAGTTATCAATAAGGTATAACACTACTTCCAAAAACGTTGGTTTTCTTGCTGGCACTATTTAAATAATCGTTCATCAAATTCGAATTTTGTTTTCTCGACAATTGTGATTTTCTTGAAATCTTCATGCTTCGGGTTTATCAAATAATTATGATCCCCTTTTACGACCGCGGAGGGAACTTGAAGGATCAAATATTTGTTTTCCATAACGAATTTATCCCCCAAATCTTGCGTCACCTGAAAATTTGGAAACTTGTTCCAGTTAGAAGGCAGTGATTTTAAATCGATCACTTCAAGGGCTATTCTATCAGGAATATTTATCGTGATCAAGTAATAATCATCAGGTACGATTCCCATAGGGGTCCTAACTGCTATCTCGGCTGTACATAATGCCTGTGATTCGGATGTATATAATAACCTGGTGCCCTTGTAATTCCATCGTCCCCCCGCCAATTCGGCACCCATGCCGGTTAAATCGTCCATGTACTTTTTCTTGGTCAATCTAAATACGTTCATGCCAGTATTCCATGTTCGATTCTAATCAATTCATCTTTCACCAAGCTTATACCAAATGAGTTGTCCAATAATTGTTTAGGCTTCACTCCCCCCAGGGCAATGTTTTTAATTCCAATCCATTGAATAAATTTTAAAGAGCTTCCAAAAACTTCAATTCCTTTATGGAACAGGAGCATCACTTGCAGCAATTTTTCTGAATGTATTGAATCGAATTTTCGGTTATCCTTTTTGTAGCGTTGAATGGTTCGTTCTGAAACATTGAGTATTCTTGACCAATCAGAGAGGTTTAGGGGAAATTCTTCAGAAAAATCATCAAAAGTTTCATAATCAACACCTTCTCGGGTAGTGTTGATCAATTCAAATATATTGCTATTGTCCAAAGACTTATAAGTCGCGTATCGGGTATTCATTATTTTCTTTCAAAGATACGACAATTAATTTAAAATATTTGCCAATTGTCGGAAAAAGCGGCCCCCTTTGATAGGGGAAAGGAGTGATGGGTTGAAATTTTAGCTAGTGGCTTTGGGAAAACGAGTGATTTTGAAAGTGGCATTTTCTTAAAGCCACTCGCTATTAACTAGGGATAACCGGCTAGAGGTTTTCTTCTAAAAATACAGTCATTTTTTTGAACAGGTGATAGCGATCTTTGCTGTGGGTGATCGAATGGTTTTGCCCGGGGTACAAGTGCAGTTCGTACTCCTTCCCGGCTTCTACCAAGGCTTCCACGAATTCGATGGTATTCTGTAAATGCACGTTATCATCGGCCATACCGTGCACGAGCAGTATACTTCCTTTTAACTTGTCCACGTGGTTAATCGGGGAGTTTTCATCATAACCTTCCGGGTTTTGGGAAGGGGCCTGCAGGAAGCGCTCGGAATAAACCGTGTCATAAAAACGCCAGTTGGTAAGGGGTGCCACCGCGAGCCCGGCGGCAAAATGTCCTGCTCCCTTGGTAAGGCATAATAAACTCAAGTACCCCCCGTAGCTCCAGCCAAAAATACCAATTCGCCGTGCGTCAATATATGGCAAGGAACCAAAATACTTGGCTGAATTTACCTGGTCGATGGTTTCGAGCTTTCCCAGTTCCAGGTACGTGCTTTTGCGAAATTCCTCGCCACGGCCACCGGTGCCACGGTTGTCAACACAGGCCACGATATACCCCTGCTGTGTAAGGTATTGGAACCATGCCAGGTAGCGACCCCAGGAGTTGGCTACTTGTTGGGATTCCGGGCCACCATACACGAACATGAACAAGGGATATTGCTTGGATTCATCAAAATCCAAGGGTTTCATCACGAAGGCGTTGAGTTCGATATCATTTTCGGTAGGTACTTTGATAAATTCCTTCTCCACGAAACCATGCTCGTTCATCGTGGTGACCAAGCTTTTATTATCCTCGATAACCCTTACCAATTTCCCGTTTTTATCATGTAAAGTGTATACCGGCGGTTGGTTGGCAGTGGTGTGCACGTCGATAAAGGAATTGTTTTGCTTGGTAAAAAAGATGGTATGGTGGCCTGGTTTCGTGGTAATTTGCTTTTTGCCCGTGCCATCTTTTTGGATAGCAAACAATTGTTTTTCAAGGGGTGATGTTTCATGTGACTCGTAATACAGGGCCTGGCTGGTATTGTCATAGGTTACAAAGCTGGCCACGTCCCATTTTCCACGGGTAATTTGGTGTAATTTGCCCTTCTGGATAGAATGCAGGTAAAAATGGTGATACCCGTCTTTCTCGTTCATGACGATAAATTCTTCCCCGTTGTCAAGGAAAATAAAATGGTTGTCGGTAATTTCAGATATGTATTTTTCTTCCCGATCTTCATAAGCAACTTTGGATTTGCCGTTTTCCGAATTGCAAAGGAGCAACTCCAGGTGGTTTTGTAAACGGTTCAAGCGGATCACCGCCAGTTGGTTGTTGTTTCGTGTCCATTTGATCCTGGGAATATATTGGTCTTTCTCATTCCCGGTGTCCATTTCAATGGTTTTTTCATTATTTAAGTGGTACACGTGTATGCTGACAAAGGCATTCTCTTCCCCGGCCTTGGGGTACTTGTACTGGTACCATTCCGGGTAAAGGTTATTGTACAATGTCATGTTATACAGTTTCACGTGGTTTTCATCGAATTTATAAAAAGCAATTTTATCGCTCCCTGGCGACCATGCGAAACCTTTCGCGAAACCGAATTCTTCTTCATACACCCAATCCGGCTTACCATTAATAATCTTGTTACATTCGCCATCTGTAGTAACAGCAATTTCTTTTTTTTTCTCCAAGTCCTTCACGTAAAGGTTATTGTCCTTTACAAAAGCAACTTTTTCACCATCAGGGGAAAAGGTGGCCAGCATTTGCCCGCTTTCACTTGAAAGGGCAGAGATTTTGTTTTTCCCGATATCATAGATATAATAATCGGCCATGTATGAATGGCGATAGATGGTTTGGGCCTTGGTAGTAAGCAATATCTTATTTTCTTGATTATTGAAATCATAATCATAGATGTATTCGTTTTTTATTTTATCATGTTCATTTTTTGAAAAGATTACTTTTTCTTTTTCGCCCGTGGACAGGTTATATTTAACAATTTTTTGGTTTTCTAGGGCAGTAAAAGATTTTTCGTCCCGGGTTGTATACATAGACGTTGGCGCTGTCGGTTCAAATTTCCCTTTAAAATATATGTCTTCCAGTTTTATGGGATTGTGCCCTAAAGCATTGTTCGTTATAAAAAAGAGGGCAGCAAGCAAGAGAAGGTTGGTTTTTACTATCATATTCAGGATATTTGAACATTATTCGCAATAAATCCGGTTAAACCGCAAAGCGTACCAAATGTATTCATTTTTTTTTAATTCTTCCTGTTTTCGTCATCATGAATCCTTGGTTTCGTGTTTTTTTAAGCTGATTTTTTTTATCTTGAAAATAACATGGAAATGTAATGGACAACTTCTGCCTGGGGCATTACATCGCCTGAATGCCCACGGCGGAGAATGTTTATATCAGGTGCTTTTTCGCTTTGGCTATATTCCATCAATGTCATGATCGGGCCATACCCGCAAATGCTGATATTCTCGTTCATGATAGTGGTGAAAACTCCTTGGGTGTCCATTGCCAGGATTTTGTCAATCACCTGATTATCTATTTTTCGGCCAATTTCCGGGCTTACGAAATGGCTAAAATCGGATGAAGCGATAATAAAAATCTCCTTGCCCAGCGAGTGGGCTGCTTTTTTAATTTCTTTGGCAAGGAACTTGGCATTCGAGGGATTTTGTTGGGTCATGGCGATAGGCAATATCTTGAAATCATAGCCGATGAATTTTTGGAGAAAGGGAAGCATGACTTCCCCGCTATGTTCTTGTTGCTGGGCCCGGCTGGATTTCTCCACGGGTATGGTTTTGGCCATTTCCAGGTCCAGGCTTGTTTTGCCATAGGGTGTTTCCCAGGCCTCGTTATCATCGATCGATAAGCTAGGGCCATACCCGTGGTGGTCAGGGTTTAATATCACGAAAGTGTCATATTTTCGTGACGTGTGCTGGAGGAGCCCGAAAACATGCACGGCCTGGTAAGCCGAGAAGTGATAGCCGGCATGGGGCAAGATGGCACCGATCAGTTCCTGTCCGGCCAAGTCAAAATTTATATCCGGTTTTTCCTCCTTATAAATGCTTTCGATAAGCTTGTCCAATTCTTTTTTGCTGGCCGGGTAAAATTTTCCGGCCACGGCAGGTCTCCTCGTTTTCATAGTTTGGTATTTTTATATAGCTGTAACAACCTGGTTTTTACAATTATTACATTTCCCTTCAGGATCCAGCCCCACGGCTTCTGTATTATACATGTTCCGTTTAATAACTAGCTTGTTGCATTGATCGCAATAGGTGTTGACCCCTTCCGCGTGTATCACGTTCCCGAGGTAAACATAATGAAGGTATTTTTTAGCGATTTCATAAAAATCATGTAACCTGCCTACAGAGGTACTTTGTATTTGCATCTTGTAGCTTGGGAAATACCTGGACAAATGCAAGATGGTTTTTGGCCCGGTTTCACCTTCTATCCATTTCACCATTTCCTCGAAAGTGTTCGGGTCATCATTCAAGGTTGGTATCACTAGATTTGTTATTTCCAGGTGCTTGCTTGCTTTACTGATTTGCTTGACCCGTTCTTTTACCGGATCCAGGCGGGCTAAAACATATTGTTTATAAAAATCTTCGTCAAAAGCTTTTAAATCTATATTAAAAGCGTCCATGTATCCCAAAAGATCTTCCAGGGGGGCACGATTTATATAGCCGTTACTTATCATTACGTTCAACAGGTTTTCTTTTTTGGCTTCTTCGGCCACGTCGCGAATAAACTCGTACCAAATGGACGGTTCGTTATACGTGTACGCGATACCAATGTTTTGTTTAATGTTGCTGGCCTTGAAAACGATTTCTCGAGGCGTGTAGGAGTTCACGTGTGGAATATCTTTCAAGCTCGCTTGCGATATGTCGCAATTCTGACAAAACTGGCAATGAAAATTGCACCCGAAGGTGCCGATAGACAATATTTGGCTTCCCGGGTGGAAATGATACAGGGGTTTTTTCTCGATCGGGTCCATGTTCATGGCTGAAACTTGGCCATAGGTCTCGGTATACAATTCATGATCCTCGTGTACCCGCACGTGGCATTTGCCACGCTCCCCGGGGCGTAATATGCAATGGTGGGGGCAGAGCGTGCATTGGATCTGCCCGGGTTGGTTCTTGGTGTAATAGGCTGCTTGTTTCATTTTCTTGGGTTTTATACCGTCTATATGACTAATAAAGCAAATGTATGGAGAATGATATAGGAACAAAAATTCTTACCTGAAAAACTAATGAAGGAAAATATTGTTCACTTGTAACCGTTCGTTCTATATTTTTTCTTTATTTTACTTTTTCAAAAAGAATAATATGTATTTTACTTTTCAAAATATGAACCGTTCGAACAAAGAAAAACGGTTTTTTAACCGGTTTAAACAAATGGCTATTCGTTTTGCGCAAGATCCTGGCACGGTCAATAACTTGATCACGCAAGCAAAAGAAAAAGCTGCTCACCATAGAAATGAATTAAAAGAGGGATGGAATTCGCTTCAAACGTTTACCCGCCTGGTAAAAGCATGGGTGACCGGAAAATACAAGTTAGCTTCCTACCAGATGATTATTAGCGTGCTGGCCGCCTTGCTGTATTTTTTAACCCCCCTGGATGCTTTTCCTGATATTTTACCGGGTGGTTTTATTGATGATCTCACGATAATTGGATGGGTCATAGCTTCTTTCAAGGGCGAGATCGATCGGTTCAAGGAATGGGAATCAAAAATGATCGATAATACATGAGCCTAAGTTGTTCTCTTTTTACAAGAATTTTATAAATTCGCAAAATATTAAAATTATCAAGTTATGGCTAAAAAAGAATCTTTTGAAAAAAGGGTCAAAAAACTTATCAAAAAACACGAGAAGTTTTTAAGCAAGAAAAATAAACCCGTTAAAGATAATAACGGTATTTATCAAAGGTATAAAAGGCCTGTCCTCACGGGTGCGCATGCCCCTGTTCACTGGCGGTATGATCTGGATCCGAAAACCAACCCCAACTTGTTGGAGCGAAACGGCGTGAACGCGGCTTTTAATGCCGGGGCCATCATGCTGAATGGAAAATTTTACATGGCCGTTAGGGTAGAAGGATGGGACAGGAAGTCTTTTTTTGCTATTGCTGAAAGCCCTAATGGTATTGATAACTGGCGTTTTTGGGATTACCCGGTGAACATGCCCGAGGCCGGCGACCCGGAAACCAACGTGTATGATATGCGCTTAACACAGCATGAAGATGGTTGGATATATGGTATTTTTTGCGCCGAACGTAAGGACCCGGACACACCCGTCACGGATACTTCCTCGGCCGTTGCCACGGCAGGCATTTCCCGCACCAAAGACCTGGTGACATGGGAACGCCTTCCTGACCTGAAAACCCAAAGCCAACAACGGAACGTGGTGCTGCACCCCGAGTACGTGGATGGAAAATATGCCTTGTATACCCGGCCACAAGATGGTTTTATCGATACCGGGTCGGGCGGGGGCATTGGCTGGGGATTGGTTGATAGCATGGAAAATGCCGAGGTGAAAGACGAGATAATCATTGACGAGAAAGTATACCATACCATCAAAGAAGTGAAAAATGGGCAAGGCCCGGCACCCCTGAAAACGAAAGAGGGTTGGTTGCATATTGCCCATGGCGTGCGCGGGTGTGCTGCCGGGTTACGGTATGTCTTGTACATGTT
Source organism: uncultured Bacteroidales bacterium (assembly GCA_964552835.1). GTDB lineage: Bacteria > Bacteroidota > Bacteroidia > Bacteroidales > CAYFUP01 > CAZKIR01. The sequence continues at coordinate 8,444 of CAZKIR010000010.1, read as the reverse complement.
CCTTACCGACCTGAAGGATCCGTCCAAGGTTATCGCACGGCCAGCCGGGTTTTTTATGGCCCCTGAAGGTATTGAAAGGATCGGCGATGTGTCTAACGTGCTTTTCGTGAACGGGTGGATACGGGACAAGAAGGACAAGGTATATATTTATTATGGTTCTTCTGATACCCGCGTGCACGTGGCTACTTCCACGGTAGGCCTGTTACTGGATTACGTGAAAAATACACCCGAAGACCCATTGCGTTCGGCATTGTGCGTGCAACAACGGAGCGAGATGATCAAAAGCAACCTCAAGCAAATGAAAAAAATGGGGGTGAAGGAAGGAAGTAGCAAGAAGTAGGTTGGGAAGTTGGTAAGTTATTGGTGGCATACCAAATACATAATATCCTGTCCGCCAACCCGCTTTTAGCGGTGCGGTTGTCTTTAAATTTTTATTTTTTTTCGATTGGTAAACCCTTTTGAAACCTTTTCAAGGTAAATGGGAATAGCTATCCAGGCAATTCTTTTTTGATATATTGCCCGGTATAGCTTTTTTTGCATTTTGTAATTTCCTCCGGCGTGCCGGCGAAAACGAGTTTCCCCCCTTCTACGCCGCCACCGGGCCCCAGGTCAATCACGTGGTCGGCCATTTTAATCACTTCCATGTTGTGTTCGATAACGATCACCGTATTTCCCTTGTTTACCAGGCGGTTTAGTACATCAAGCAAAACCCTTACATCTTCAAAATGTAAGCCCGTGGTAGGTTCGTCAAGGATGAAGAGCGTTTTTCCCGTGTCTTTTCGGGCGAGTTCGGTAGCCAGTTTTACCCGTTGGGATTCCCCGCCCGAGAGGGTAGTAGAGGGCTGGCCCAGCGTGATATAGCCCAAGCCGACATCCTGCAGGGTCTTGAGTTTTTGCCGGATGGCCGGTACCGGTTCAAAAAAATCCACCGCGTAATTGATGGTCATGTCCAGCACGTCGGAAATGTTTTTTCCCTTGTATTTTATTTCCAAAGTTTCCCTGTTGTACCGGCGGCCATTGCACCGGTCGCAATGCACGTACACGTCGGGCAAAAAATTCATCTCGATGGTTTTTACCCCGGCGCCCTTGCATTCCTCGCAGCGGCCACCTTTCACGTTAAACGAGAAACGCCCGGCCTTGTAACCGCGTATCTTGGATTCGGGCACTTGCTCGAAGAGTTTCCGGATATCCGAGAACACCCCCGTGTAGGTGGCCGGGTTCGACCGGGGCGTGCGGCCCAAAGGCGACTGATCCACGTCTATTACCTTGTCCACGTTTTCAATGCCACTAATCGAGTGGTAGGGGAGCGGGTCTTTTATCGCGTTGTAAAATTTTTGGTTCAGGATGGGGTATAGGGTTTCGTTGATCAATGAGGATTTGCCGGAACCGGATACCCCGGTAACACAAATAAATTGCCCCAGGGGAATGTTCACGTCAATATCCTGTAAATTATGTCCTGTTGCCCCTTTCACCCTGATATATTTTCCAGTGCCCTCCCGGCGTGTGCCAGGAACTTGAATATTTTTCTTTTCCGTGAGGTAATCGCCCGTGAGGGTATGGCTTTTTTTAATGGTTTCTGGCGGGCCAACGGCCACAATTTTTCCGCCATGCCTTCCGGCCTCGGGGCCTAGGTCCACGATGTAATCGGCCGAGAGGATCATTTCCTTGTCATGTTCCACCACGATAACAGAGTTTCCGTTGTCCCGGAGGGTTTTCAAAGCCTTTATCAAACGGATGTTGTCGCGCTGGTGCAAGCCGATGCTTGGCTCGTCTAAAATATATAACACGTTTACCAGTTTCGAGCCAATCTGCGTGGCCAGGCGTATGCGTTGGCTTTCGCCCCCGCTTAGGCTTTTGGCGCTCCGGTTCAAGGAGAGGTATTCCAAGCCCACTTCTAACAAAAAACTGACCCGTTCCCTGATTTCTTTTAATATCTCGCTTGCAATGGCCAATTGCCGTTTCGACAGGTGTTGTTCGATGCCCGTGAACCATTTTTGTAATTCCCTGATATCCATTTGTGCCAGTTCGGCAATGTTTTTATCATGAATTTTAAAATGCAAGGATACTTTGTTTAGCCGCTGGCCATTACACTCGGGGCAGGTTTTGTTTTGGATAAACTGCGAGGCCCATTTTTGTGCTTTTTTCGAAGTGTTTTCTTGTTTCTGGTTCATCAGGTAATGGATGATCCCGTCAAAACTTAACACGTAATTAGAGGTGGTGCCCAGGGGCGTGTTTTCCAGCTTAAAGGATTCTTCTGAACCATACAAGATAATGTTCAGGGCTTTTTCAGGAATTTTCTTGATGGGCGTGTTCAGGGTAAATTGATACTTGCGGGCTATGGCTTCCAGTTGCCAAAATATCAAGGAGTTCTTGTATTTCCCCAGGGGTTCTATCCCACCTTGCTTGATGCTCAGGTTATCGTCCGGGATAATTTTTTGGGTGTCGGCCACGTTTACCTCGCCCATGCCATTGCACCTTGGGCAAGCGCCCCGGGGCGAATTAAACGAGAAGGAGTGGGGGGCGGGCTCATTATAGGATAATCCCGTGGTGGGGCACATGAGATACCTCGAATAATACTTTATGTCCCCGGTGTCCTTGTCCATGAGCATGATAGTGCCTTTTCCATGCTCCATGGCCGTGCTTGTTGATTCTTTCACCCGTTTTGATTCCTGGCTACTCACCACGATCTTGTCGATCACGATCTCGACGTTATGGGTTTTATACCGATCCAGGCGCATCCCGTATACCAGGTCACGTATTTCACCGTCTACCCGAACGTACAAGAAGCCTTTTTTCCGGATTTGCTCGAACAATTCGCGATAATGGCCTTTACGGCCTTGCACCACCGGGGCAAGGATATATACCCGTTTGTCCTGAAAATGTTCGTGGATAAGGCCAAGTATCTTGTCGGTGGTATAGCGCACCATTTTCTCGCCCGTTTTGTATGAATACGCGTCTGCGGCACGGGCATACAAAAGCCTCAGGAAATCATATATCTCGGTAATGGTGCCTACCGTGGAACGGGGGTTTTTCGAGGTGGATTTTTGTTCGATGGAGATGACCGGGCTTAGACCGGTAATCTTGTCCACGTCGGGGCGTTCCATGCTCCCGAGAAATTGCCTGGCATAGGCCGACAAGGTTTCCATGTAGCGCCGTTGCCCCTCTGCATATATCGTGTCAAACGCTAAAGAGGATTTTCCGCTCCCGCT
>CAZKIR010000010.1:4757-5225 GCA_964552835.1 uncultured Bacteroidales bacterium | reverse complement strand
CGGTTAACTTATCACGTGGGATTTGTACATCAATGTTTCTCAGGTTGTGCACCCGTGCCCCATATACCATGATGGAATTGTTCTGGTGCCCTTCCATGGTTTCTTGTATTGATCCTGGCTTTGTTTTTTTGTTCAATGTTCTTTCCTCGTGTATTGAGTGGGTCAATCAATATCCAGCGTGTCTTTCATGTTCTCGTTAAACTCGTGGACAAATTCCCGGGGCAAGTCCACCGGGATTTTAATAAAATAAGTTTTCTCTCTCGCGTTTAGCAAAAAGGGTTTTCGTAACCAAGGGTTAAAAAACTTTAGTATCTTGTAGTTCAGGTTAAAATCAGCGGCAAAATCAGCGAAATCGCGCACGGCGGTGTCTATTTCTACTTCCCGGGTCTTAAAAGCCGGGTACAGGTCTTTCTCCCGGTAATAAAAACCATACCGCCCGGGATTTTCCAGGATGGTTTTAATGGCAAG
>CAZKIR010000010.1:0-4747 GCA_964552835.1 uncultured Bacteroidales bacterium | reverse complement strand
GTACACGTAACGGCCTGTTTCCTCGTTCAACAATAAATTATAATAATTGGATTCTTTCTGGATGTTGACTTGTCTTAGCAATCCATTTCGGCCATTATTATAGGAAGCCGCTGCCATGGCCCAGCTTCCAAACTTGTCATGGGCTTTTTTAAAGTACTTGCACGCGGCTTCGGTGGCCTTTTCTATATGGTACCTTTCATCAATCTCCAAATTGATTTCTAGCCCGTGTTCCCGCCCCGTTTCTTTTAAAAATTGCCAAAAACCGACGGCCCTGGCTGGAGATACTGCATGCGTGAGGCCGCTTTCCGCTATAGCGAGGTATTTAAAATCATCTGGTATGCCTTGTTCTTTCAGGATGGGTTCGATGACTGGGAAATACCGGTTGCTCCGCTTGATAAACAGCATGGTTTGCGATTGCCAATAGGTGTTGACCAGTAATTCCCGGTCGTAGCTTTCTCTCACGTCAAAATTTTCCAAGGGCATCCTTTCTCCTGCAAAGTACAAGGTGTCGGGGTGAACGACAGAAAAAATCGAGTATTTTTCCTGGAATTTTTCTTGGTATGTTTGATCCTCGGTAAATACCTTGTTCGAAAATGCAAGCAAAATAAAAAGAATGGATACAGAAAAGAGGCTTGACGATATCCAGAAATACTTTCTGGCAAAAAAATTTCCTTTCATGGGTCCGAACTCCTTCTCGTTTACATGTTATTCAATAATAATGAATCTATCCTGCCAATAATAGTGCCAGAAAAAGCACAAAATTAAATAAAATTGTGGAAGCAATAAATAGAAACTCATGTTCATTTCTCATACAAGAAATAGCTTCAATTTGTTTCAACTATTATAGTTTTCTTGGCCCCGGCAGATAAGTCAAAAATGATAGGAAACGCCCGAGAAAAGGCCAAAACTATAGGGGTTTCGTGAAGAACTGGCGTATATGGAACTAAAATAGTACTTGAAGGACGGCTCAACGCGTACAGTTATTTGCCGGAAAAGGGAATAGGCCATGCCCAATCGTACATTACCACCAAAATTCAGGGGCCTTAGATTGGCCTTGGGCAAGGAGAGGCCTTCTGCCACCAGGTCGGGCGAGATGGTTTGGTTCTGAACCAGGACATGGGTGCTAATACCCCCGATAAGGTTAACTTCCAATGATCTATCTATTAAACTGTATTTCATGAGCAGTGGCAGTTCCATGTATTCGAACTGGTATAGCATATTAATGGTCGATGTATTGGGTTGCAGGCTATTTTCGATTTTTTCATTAGCTTGGTCCGCGTTTCGCGTAAGCATTTCGCTATAATTCGAGATGGCTTCTTTCAGGCGGCTTTCGGTATTATATTCATTGCCAGTTGGCTTTGCCGGGTCGTCGATGTTTGGATTAGAAGTGATATCACCTGGATCATTTGGTTCCTGGTTATCCCGTTCCCCGTTTAGTGAATTGGATGTATTGTTGCTGGCGGCTGTTAGCACGATGCTGTTCCAGGAAGGATTTTCGGGTTCCATCACGTACCGGCCGGACGCCGGGTAATAGGTTAAACCGGGGCTAATGTTTTTTTGTACCCTGGAATAGTACATGCCGCCCATGAAGGATATTTTGCCAGAGTTTTTGTATTCCAGATGAACGCCACCGGTGTAAACCAGCATTTTATCGGTTGTTTCAGCAGGGGCATCTTCCAGGGATTCGTTCAACGCGTATTTTTTGTCAAATTCAGTGAATTGCCCCCCGGGGTTTTCCACGAAAGCATACAATGGTGCCACCTCGCCGCCTATTTGCCATTTTTTATTGGTTTTTCCGGTCAATGGTTTTTCATAGACCGGTAGTTGCTTATAAGCTTGGCCAGGTTTCCTCTTAATGGTGGATGCCCGGGCAAATAACCTTTCTTTTTCACCGTCCAGCAGGATATCTATTTTTGTACTGGTAAAATCTTCCGTGTTGAAATTTCCAGTAAAGGGAATAGCAGGGATTTTCGTGCCGGTTTCCGGGGCGGGAGGTTCCCCAGAACTTTTCATTTTCTTTTTCCCGGGTGTTTGACTGGCAGCCTCCCTGGCAGTGGCCGAAGCAGGGGCTTCCCTTTCCAAGGCCAACAGTTTTTCTTCTTTATCTGGCTTTTTCGGAGCGTGAGTGGCTTTGGCAGGATTTTCCGTGGAAACGACTGTTAATCTTTTTTTTATCGTGGGCTTGGTTTTTTCTTTCTTTTGGCTTGTTTCTGGATGCATAACATGGTTATCTTGTGCTTCCACGAGTTCCTGTTTTTTATCGCCCTGCAAACCGGTATACACCAAGTACGCGCTGCCCACGGCAAGAATGAGGGCCGCGACAGCAGCCGCACGGTAATACCACCTGAGGTGCCTTTGTTTGCCTTCCTTTGCCAGCCGGTTGGAAATTTTTTCCCATGAACCCGGTGGGGCAGGGGCAGCATAATCCCCAAGCTTTTTAAAATACCCGTCAATATGTCCGTTACCCCTCTCCATATCTTGATTTGATAAATTCTGGTTCAACTTTTTGCATGGAAGCAATTTTTTCTTGTAAAATTACCCTGGCCCTTGACAGGTTTGATTTAGAGGTGCCTTCCGAAATGTCTAACATCTGGCTGATTTCCTTGTGCGAATAGCCTTCTATCGCGTAAAGGTTAAACACCATTCGGTACTGGGGGCTTAGTGATTGCACGAGTTTTAGCAATTCTTGCTCCCCCATTTCCTGCACCGCATCTGGCCTGGCATCCTTTTCCTGTTCGATCAGTTCGTCTACCGAACCGGTCCTTTGTTTTTCCCTGTACCTTTTCAAGGCCTCGTTTATCATGATCCTCCTAATCCATGCCTCCAGCAAATTTTCATTTTTTAATTGATGGATTTTTTGAAAAGCAATAACAAACCCATCTTGTAAAATATCCTGGGCCTCGTCATAATCATTGGTGTAGCGCAAGCAAACCCCGAACATCTTGTCACTAAAAAGCTTGTAAAGCTTTTCCTGGGCTTCGCGTTTGCCTTTGCAACAATCCTTTATGATATGTTTCGTGTCTTTTTTCAATTTCCCGGTATATGGGTAGGACTAAATGCCTAAATTATAAAAAAATACTTTGTCCTTACTCTAAACCGGGATTAAATTTATTTTAATTATCGTGTTATATTATTTTTTTTCACTAAAAATGCAGTAGTACCATTTTTTTATTGCAACACTTATTCATGGGCCTAAGCCCAAGTGTTAAGAGGCCGAAAGTCAAAAAAAAATGGAAAGCTGCCTATAATTTGCCTGGTACTAGTCTGGTGCATCCATAAATTTGGTTTCTTTCCATAAACTATAGCGTTCCTTTTCGTGTCCTTTCATGTAAATATAAAAATGCACGTTTTTTTGCCAGAAATTAGTAAACGAGTACTCGAACCTGAAATCGCACATGCACCTGCACACGCAATATTCTTTGCAAGTATCGGCCAGAAAAATGTTTACTATTTCATTATCCTTGATAACAGAGTCTTTTAATAAACCGCAACAATTGTAATTTATTACCACATCGAGTTTTAGCGTGTCGTTCTCAATATTATACAAGACCGTGTCCGTGTAATCAGTACCTTTCTTTCTCTTGCCCATCGGGTTATCCGAGAAACATCCCAGGTACTCCACATTCTCTAGTTTGATACCTGTTTCACCATAATGATTATGGATGTTCACGAAAGATAAGGCGCTATCGGCCGGTGTTAAAATATCTAGCACCCTTGTTGTTTCGCTCCCTGACGAATCCACCTCCACCAGGATTTCTGACTGGGGAGGGTATGTTTTTATGCAGGAGTAACAAAGTAGTTCTGCCCTGATCTTGGGGCAATCGTTAAGCCGGTCCACGAGGGTATTGATGTTTTCTTCATGACCATAGGTATCATTTACAGTCTTTGAAGGTTCCAGGCCTATAACGAGTTTAGCCATTTCCTCTTTTATTGTCCCTTCATCGTATTGTACAAAGCCTTTCACCAGCTTATCCCAATCCGGGATCGGGTAGGCATGCTTGTCTTGCTCTTCCTCGCAAGAGAACAAAAAGGCCAGTAAGAGAAAGAGCATGCCTACCGGGAATTTGGTTTTTTTGAAATGAAACACCTGTTTTTCACGATTACGGTCTATCCACATGGTTTATTTTTTACTCCTTACTGTAATTCTATCATTTTGTTTACCAGGTCAATAAAATCTTCTTTGTACGCGTGGGGGTCAAAGGTTTTGGCGTTCTCGGCCCATTCTTTCACGGTTTCGTATTCCACGCCCTCGATGTATTCTGAATCCCTGAGAATTAGTGAGAAAGCAGCCACGGCCGAGGCAAACCTTGAGTCTTCAGTGGCGTTAGCGAAGGTTTTGTCAGCATAAGACACCTCCAGTTCCAGGGGTACGCTGGTCTCGTTGCCCGGTACCTTGTACCTGAAATCCACGGTGAACGCTTCCTGTTCGGATGCCCCTTCTACGGGCACGATCTCGTACAAGGCAGTGATGCATTGCCCGGCCCCGATCTCGCCGGCGTCTTTTTCATCATCTTCAAAATCTTCTTCTTCCAAAACCCTGTTCTCGTATCCAATCAAGCGGTATGATTGTACCCTGTCCGGGTTAAATTCTACTTGTACCTTCACGTCCTTGGCCACGGTATGAAATTTCCCGAATTCATGGATAAAGACTTTTTGGGCTTGCAATATATTGTCAATGTACTCGTAAGTGCCATTGCCGTTATTGGCTACTTGCTCCATCATGGCATCGTTCAGGTTGCCACCGCCC
>CAZKIR010000009.1:0-24285 GCA_964552835.1 uncultured Bacteroidales bacterium | reverse complement strand
ATGCCTTGTTCACTTTTTTGCTTTATAAAGCGGAAAAGGTTGGGTCTATCGTAAGTTATGGGGCGTTCTAGCTGTTCGCTGAGGATATTGGCCACTTCATGCAAGCCAATGTAATCGCTCCCGGTAATCTCGAGCGAGCGGCCCTTGTACTTGTCAAACTGGTTTAGCACGCGGGCGGCCACCTTGGCAATGTCGCTGGCATCCACCCAGTTAAACTTGCGTTTCCCGCAAGGGATAAAAATCCGCTCGTGGTGTTTGATATCCGGCAAAAAAGAAGTGGTAAGGTTTTGCATGAAAAAGCCCGGCCTGAGAAAAACATATTCTAGCCCGTGGTCCAGGGCCAGCTTCTCGATCTTGTACTGGGGTTTGATAAATTGCCTCTCGATGCCCTGGGCTGACAAGTACACGATTTTTCGTACCCCGTTTATTTTCATGGCATTAAAAAAGGGTTTGTAATAATCGTCCACGTCCATGAGATGGGCGGGCGGGTTTAGGAACACCAGGCTAATCCCTCGCGTGACAGGGATAAACCCGGCCGGTTCGGCAAAGTCAAGTTTTCGAAATTCAAGCTTTAGCATGTTTTTCCCGGCAAGCAATGCTTCGGGTAATTCCTTTTTTACCCTTTCGGGAAGGTATTCCCCCGCGATGACCTGGTGCCCGGTGCCCAGTTGGACCAGTTGACGGATGGTCTCCAGACCTATCTGCCTTCCTGCCCCGGTAATCAATATGTTTTCTGCTTTCTTCTCCATTCTCTTGTCAGTACGAAAGTACACGAGTTTTGTTTATTGAATGGCAATTAAAGCAAAAAAAATGCCATGATCGGGAAAAAATCATATGCCATCCACATACCTGTGGCTTTCATTACAACCTCATCCCCATCAACAAAACATCGTCGATTTGCGGGTTATTGCCCCGCCAATCTTCAAAAGTTTTGTCAAAAACCTCCTTTTGTTCGGCCATGGGTTTCTGGTAATGGTCCAGGAACATTTCTTTCATCCGCTTCACGGTAAATTTTTTCTTGTTGGTTACATCGAACTGATCGGGGTAGCCATCGCTAAACAAGTAAACCGTGTCCCCTTTTTGAACCTTAATTAAATGGTTGGTAAAAGACTCCGTGTCTCTCAGGTGGTTGCCGATGGGCATGCGATCGGCCTTGGTAACATGCAGTTCCCCGTTGCGTAGCAAGTAAAAATGATTATACGCCCCGGCAAAATGTATTTGTTTTTCTTTTGGATCGTAAATGATCATGGCCAGGTCCATCCCGTCATCCGTTCCCTTGCCCGATTGTGAAAGGGCGGCTTTTACCTTGTCGCGCAGGAGGTTCAAGAGCAAATCGGCACAGCAGTCATTGGTATTCACTATTTCATTAAGGAAACTCACCCCTAGCATGCTCATGAAGGCGCCGGGAACCCCGTGGCCAGTAGAATCGGCCGCGACCACGATAATTTTACTGCCCTTTCTCGTCATCCAGTAAAAATCCCCGCTCACGATATCACGGGGTTTGAATAAAACGAAGGATTCGGCAAAATTTTCTTCCAACAGGTTGATATCGGGCAGCACGGCTTGTTGTATCCGTCGGGCGTAGTAAATACTGTCGGTAATGGCTTCCTGTTGCTTCAACACTTTTTGCTCGGCTTTTACCCGTTTGGTAATATCGGAACCATAAATCTGGCATACACCCAGCCCGCTGATGCCCTTCAGTATAAAACGGTAAATTTTTTCCCCGTTGTCAATGTCATAGGCTTCTACACGGTCGTTTTTAATAAAAGAAGGGATATCCATGTCTTTCAAGCCGGGAAATAGGTCTTTCACGTGCATTCCCTCGATATGATCCTGGTGCAAACTATTGTCGGCAGCGGGGTTGGCCTGCAGGATGATCCCTTTTTTATCAAAACGTAGCACGGGCTCGGGGTTCAGGCGGGCAAATAAGGCCATGGACTCAATTTTTTGCTGGGCCTCCACGCGTTTGGTAATGTCAGAGCCATACACCTGGCAAACTTCCAAGCGGGATATCCCGCGCAGGATAAACCGGAACATTCTTTCCCCAACCTTCGCGTCTATCGTGCTAATCAAGTCATTTTCGATCATCTCTGGCAGGTTCACCCTGCTAATTTCTTCTACCAGGTCAAGGATATTATGTTCCTCCAGCAATTCTACTTGAAAAGCGGATCGGGCAGCCTGGTTGGCTTGCACGATGATGCCCCTGGCATTGGCCCGTAGCACGGGCTCGGGGTTTAGCTCGGCAAACAAGGCCATGGATTCAGCCTTTTCCTGGGCTTCAATCTTGTCGCTGATATCAGCACCGTATATCTGGCATACCTGGAGCTTGCTGATACCCCGAAAAACAAACCGGTACGTTTTATCATGAAGAGAAATCATCAGGTTTTGGACTTTGTCTTGTTCAATCAAGACATCCATGTCCAGTTCACGTGTTTCTAATAAAATATTTTTTATTTGATCCCCTTCCAGGCTTTCCTTTTTAAAAAGTTGGTTCGCAGCCGGGTTGGATTGCAAGATAACCCCTTGCCGGTTAAACCGGAAAACAGGTTCGGGGTTTAACTCGGCAAACAGGGCCATGGATTGTATTTCCTCGGGTGTTACGTTTTTAGGCATGGTGAGGTGTTTTTTTTATTTTCCATGAATTTTATGAATAAGGTAATGCATGGTAAACGCACTGTTCACGATGGCTTCCATGAGAATGGTATCATAAGGGGTGATGGGGGCACCCTTGTTAAAGACAATAAACGAGACATTTTCCTCGTGGTAATTCACGAAATTTTCAATTGTAAAACCCATGAATTGCAATATATTGGAGTCAAACAGATAGGTTTCGTCAAATTCTGCCGGGTGTAAAAACTTAGCCCTCGAGGCCGTTACTATCCCTTTTTGCTTGCGCGATTCCCATATAGGAGCATTCGAGTTTTTATCAATCCTTATCTTATCGGATTTTTGCATGCCTTCTCCCCTGCCCTTGTAGGCGTGGCCTTCCAGGTTTCCCTGGTCGTTTATGTTGGTAATAAAAACCCCTTTATAGCCCTCGTCCAGGATAAAACGTGCCAGACGGTCATAACTGTCGTTTGTCATTACCTGCTCGTCAATGCTTTTCATCATGCCCGTGCTAAAATTCCTTACTTTTCGCAATTTCTCGTCGAGTTTCTTTCGCAAGGTAATATCGTCAAACCAAACCAGCAGGTTATGGCTCAAGGTGTCCGCTTTTAAATTTATATTATACCATTTTTGCAAGCTATTTGAAAAAAATTCTTCTTGCTCCTGACGAAGGCTTTCACAAGCCCTATGGAGCATCTTACCGGCCTGGTTTAAACTCTCGCCCCCGAAAAAATCTTGAAATGAAGAAATATTGTTTTGTTCAAGAATTTTTTTCGTGACCCCCTCGGATCCGATTATCTCACCTTCCGGCCCCATAACAAAAGCAGGGTCTTTTCGTTCCATGGGCAAGCGGACCAAAACATTCAGGTTCCGGTTGCTAAACTTCACGGAAGCCTTGGATAATGATTGCACGATAATTGGTACCAGGTAAGGAACGATGGAGGAAAAAACGCCAATTCCCTGAAAAAAATTAATAACAACACCAATTAAAAATGCCATGAAATAATTAAGGGGCGATAAAAATTCTTTTCCCAAAAGGCGAAGGTAGGTGATGATCACGTTTTCTTTATGCATGATAAAACCAGGTATTTAAATTTATCTTGTAAAACAGGAAATAGGTGAAAATAGTTCATGAAGAAACCTATTTCATCCTGGTGCGTATGATACATATCATAAATAAAACCTAACCATCATGGAAGTGAAAGGCACCGGGATAAAAACCACCCGTGATTTTATCAAAAGCAAATTCGGGAACCAATACCATGCCTGGCTAGAATCCCTTCCCGATGCATCCAAAAAAATTTTTACCGGCACCGTGGACGTGAGCAAGTGGTACCCGATAGACGATGCCTACCTTACCCCCGTGAAACACATGCTAAAATTGTTTTATGATGATAACGCCAAAAAAGGTGGGGAAGAAATTGGCCGCTACAGCGCAGATTTAGCTCTGACAGGCATTTACAAGGTGTTTTTGCTGGTAGCAAACCCCCAGTTTTTAATGAAGCGGGCTTCCAAGATCATGACCACCTACTACCAACCCAGTGAAATAGAAGTAAAAGACAACGGGAACAAGTCGGTGACCCTTACCATATTAAGCTTTCCAGAGATTGATCAAGCCTTGGAATACCGGATTGCCGGTTGGTGCAAGAGGGCCCTGGAGCTGGCCCATTGCAACGGGGTTCAATTTACTTTCAACAAGTCGCTGACCAAGGGCAACGAGGCCACGGAAATTGTATTTTCCTGGCAATAGGCGCATGCCTGCCTTATATTGTATTATTTTTTACGCGGACGGTTTCTGAGAACGCCGCCAGACCTGTTCCAATCTATTTAGAATGCGCGCTTGCCGGATCGGAAAAATAAAGATTAAAAAAAACACTAAAACCCAAATTGAGTGATTTTCGCTCACGACAAAGAAATTGTAAGGTTTTCAACTCATCAATTCGGTGAAAACCGACAATTTCTAAGTCGGGGTTATCCGCCATCTCGCGGAAAGCACTTTTTCACTACGTTCAAACCGCTCAACTTAGGTAAAAGCAGGTTTTATATGCCTTTTATACCCTATAATCCTTGACAGGCTCAAAGTTCTCATAGTCATATCAGGTCATTTTCCTGGCCTTGGTTTTATTTTTACAGCCAGGATAAAACCAAACCCTGTCAGGGAGGGCAACCACTTATGCCAGGCAAAGAATACCATGTGCAACATGACCCGTGCCGCTGGCTATTGGCCATGAAATTAGCACCCGTGTTCACGTGGGTGATCGCTTCGTCCCCCGTAGCCTTGGCGATGGGTGGCTTTCTACTCTTTTATACACATATACCTACAGACTTATATACTCCCACCCTGAATCCCCTGAAGGGGCCAGCCGCACCCAGCTTACTAATCGATAGACCATACCCCCGAACCACGACATTTTGTCCAGGCAAAAAGTAAATTATATCCTGGAAGTTACGGCCTATGCAAATTCCGGTAACCCGGAACAGGCCCTGTCAGCGTGCGGAACTCCTGACAGCGTTCCTTATCGTTCAAGAAATAAATATTTGTGATTTTTTTCCAGGCCTGAGCCTTAATACGTCCTTTAACCGCTTTACGGATAAAGTATTGTAGAAAGAACTCATGATCCTTGCCCTTTCCCTTACAAACCAATTAAAACCATCCCGGCCCAATCCATCGGTAACTCCCCTTTTTTTATGAACTGAAGTTTTGCCAGGCGCAAGGCCTCGGCGTAATACTTGCCGCTCAGCAAGTATTGATAGTAAAGGACCATCAATTCTTTCGTCTTCTCGTCATGAACTTTCCATAACGAACTCATGATATTAGGCACCCCCGCGTGGAGGAACCCCCTGGGCAATGCCAACATACCCTCTCCTGGCACGATCTTGCCATGGCCGCTTTTACATGCACTTAACACCACGAGTTCGGCCTGGGTATCAAGTTGGTAAATATCTTGTAAACTCAAGTACCCATCAAGCTGTTGACTACTATCGCCTCCCGGTGGACATAAGAAAATGCCCGATTGCAAGGGATCGTCGCACGCCGAGTAACCATGTGTAGAGATATGCAAAATACCGGCCCCCTTGGCATATCGGCGAAAATTGGTAATGGAGGCCTCCTCTTGTTGAAAGGCCATTATGGGATAGCCTGCATTTTTCGCGATTTGCTTAATCCTCGATACTTCCTCGAGGGAATAAGGCAAGGGGGCCAACCTATCGTCAGCCTGAATGATTTGAATTTCACGATGGGGCATATCCCGAAACGGGCTGGCCGGGGACAAAAAGGCAGAACTATCATCCAGGAACCCGGGGGCCATAGCGAGAATTTTCCGGTTTAGCTGATCAGCTTCCAACGTTTTCACCTGATCCCTAAACCAAAGGTTGGGCGAAAAATGATAGCTTACCGCGAATTTTTCCACCAAATAACCCTCTTTATCACCGGGGGATGAAGGCAACCAAATGGCTTCAAAAGGAATCTCGACCAGGGGGCCGGATGGGATGATCACGAGTTTTTCCTTGCCCGCTAAGCAATTACTCACCGGGGCGAGTAGGTGATTGGCAAGTATTGATGAAACACGGGCGGTGGGATACCCGGTTTTTACCTGCCGTTTAAATTGGTTTATTGCCCCGAAAAATCCCGGGTCCGCCTTTTTTCTCGTGAAAATAATACTGTCCCGGTCCGCGGCAAAAATCAACAAACTAGAATCTTCACCGTTCATCCGGTAGGCCAGCATCAAAGTTTTTTCTTTCATTGCTTGTCTTAACTGGTCCATGGCCAGGAACGCGTTATCCTCTCTCCGATGTATACTTGCAGGGGCTTTTGTCCGGTTAAATTGGTTAAAAAGCAAACGGACCTTGAGGTCTAGCAATTGCTTGTCAATATCCCGGGGGGCATTTCCAGGGGATGTGAGGTTTTCCAGCTCCCGTATTTTTTGTTTAAGCCGTGCATTTTCAACCTTACCCCCCCCCGTGTCCCGGGCAGAAAGTAATTCCAGTTGATGCATCTCGAATTGCAAGTAATTAGATTGTGAACGGCACAAGTAGTAAAAAGCATTTTCTTTATAAATATCCTTGCCTGTTGCCCGGTACAAATCCAGGCTGGTTTCCTGGGTATGGTTGTACAGGCGATGGAAGGCGGCAGAAAGTTTTACCCCGGAGAACCATAACACGGTGTTATCAACAAAAGTTTGCAGCAAAGAATCGGTTTTTGTCCCGGTTTCATGGGCAGCCAACAAAAAAATCAAATCCTTGTTCCCCGCGTAAATTCGCCGCATGCTCTCCATCTTGAACAATAACAAGGTAAATACATCGTATTGATCGCCCATGCTTTGTTCTCTTAAGTGGGGCAAATGAAGCAAACCAACCTGCCCGGGTAAGGTATCGCTTAAACAGCAAATCCCCTCGTGAGCCGTTGCCAAACTTTTTTGCCATTGGCCGGTTGCCTGGTAAGCCCTGGCCAAGGGCAACAAGTAATTGCTTACCCGGCTATCGGCAGACCAGCGGTTACCCGTCCGGGCTTCGTAAACCTTGTCCAGGCAATGAAAGGCCGAGTCATATTGTTGAAGCGCCAGGTATGCCTTAGCTTTGTTTGCCAGTAGCAGGGACATTTTTACGGATTTTGCCCCGTATTCTTTTTCCACTACCGGCTGTTGCCAGTTCAAAAATGCCAAAGCTTCACGGGCCTTGCCCATGGCCGTGAGCACCCGAGCACGGTAAGAATAAATGCCGGTAAGCCATACCATTTTCCTTTTCCTATCCGAAGCCGTGATGACCTGGTACCCGTTCACGAGTTGCATGGATTTTTCCCATAGCGCGAGGGATTGCTCATATTTTTCCAGGTAATGGAAATAGGTTTTGGCCAGGTTAAAATGGCAATATAAATATAACCTCTTGTATTCTTCCAGGATGGTACCGGCTTTCTCGAAATAATCAATGGCCAATTGCAGGAATTCTGCCCGCAGGCCATGCTGGTAATCATCCATCAACTTGCTATACTCGTAGTAACAAGTGCCCAGTGAGTTATAATCATCCCGGGCATGGGCAATATTCCGGATGGTGTCAAGTATGCCAATGGCTTGGGCCCGCTGGCCTGTTTTCCGCGAAAGCGAGGCCTTGAAAAAATAATTGTACAACAGCACGGGGGTGGTATCTTGCAAGCTCGTTAGCAGTTGAATGCCTTGCTGTATAGATGCCAGTGCCTTGTTATATTGTTTACGGGCCAAGAACACGCGTGCCCTGGTGTAATGAGAAAAAGCTTGTTCACGGTAAGGGGGTTGCTGTTCATTAATTATTTCAGATGTGATGGCGAGGGCTTTGTCCTTGTTGCCATGTTCAAAAAGAAAGGTAGCATAAATGTTTTTGATCAAATGCCGTGTTTCCAGGTTAGAATGTTCCTCGTGGTATGCAATGGAACGCGATAAGGCGGTTTCAGCACTATCCAATTGTTCCTGGTGAATAAACCGGATGGCTTTTGAAAGGAATAGGGTATCCGCCGGCACGTTCCGGTACTCCGCGAAATAAGGCCAGTACCTTCCAAAAGATACCTGTGCTAATAAAAAGAATAGAATGAATATAATCCTGCCTTTCATGGAATGCCCTATTTAGTAGCTCTAAGCATAGACCAGTTTTTATAGCCGTTTCAAATATCCCGCGCGAGCAGTCTCACCGGCTTATTTCTGAAATAGCCACCCGGCCGGTTTCGTACAAGGGCAAGAAAAAATCGGTACTGGCCCCTTCTATTGAAATGACATGAATGGTGCCCTCGATGGTATAATCGGCTGAATCGTCGGCTAAAGCTGTTACCAGGGTAGCCCCTTCCACGGGATCCAAAACCATGTTCACGGGCAGTATCAATTGGAGCGAATCGCCCGGGGCCATTTGAATATCCGTATCATAAACATTAGAATATAAATGTGTTTCCGATTGAACCCCTTCCACGTTTACCGTGTATTCTACTTCATCAATAACAGCTTCCCGGTCATCCTGGTTCACCACCGTGCTATTGGCTTCTACATCAAAGGTATAACTGGTAAACCCTTTTAACTGGTAAGTATAGGTCAATTCATTTATAATAATCCCGGGTTGTTGGAAAAAATCTTCAAACCCGGCCTTGACCGAAGCCGTGCCCTCGATATCGATAGGCCAATCAAAAAGCTTTAGCACCGGGTCGCTTACGCGAAAAGACCCCGTGACCGTGTAGGCCAGTTCACCCCCGGCATCCAGCTTTTTCAGGATTTGAACGGCATCGTTCGTGACCAATTTCAAGGGCAATGATAATTCCAATGATCCCCCGGCCGTTATCTTTTTATTGATTTCAACCGTTTCTTTTTCTGCTATATAGCCTTCAATGCTCACGATATACATGGCCTCCTTGATAGTGGCCTCCCGGTCGTCGTTATTAGTAACCACGATATCCACAATCAGGTTGGTGTATTCGCCTGGCAAACCTTCTAATGAATACCCATTTAATTCGACGGTAGGTTGTTCAAACATTTTTTCTTTCTTACAGGATAATAACCCCATCATCAGGATGATCGCGATAAACATACTATTTTTCATGATATAAATTTTTATATTATTCAAACAAAAAGCCCTTGTTTTATGCTACTATTTAGCAGGGGTGCCTGCCCCTTCTTTGTCCTTGTTTTTCAGCAAGGTCGTGATACGGAATTTATCCTCGTTCCATTTTTCGGTAAACTCTCCTTCCTTATGATGGAGGCCCGAGCTCATTAGTACACCCAAGGGTTTAAGGCCATCAACGTGATCGAAGACCAATTTCAGGATAGCCGCGATGGGGATGGCCAGCACGATACCTGCCACGCCCCAGATGATCCCCCCGATTAGCAGGGAAATCAAGGCCACGAAAGGGTTAATTTTCACGTTGGAGCCCACCACGTAAGGGGTAATAAGGTTTCCTTCTATTTGTTGAACGGTAACATAGAGGGCGACCACCGCCAGTGGCTGCCACCAGTACCCGGCCGTGGCAAAAGCATACATAAAAGGTAACAAGCCTCCCAGGGTAGTGCCCAGGTAAGGGATAATACTTAACAAGGCTGCCAGGCAAGCCCAAAAAACAGGATAATCCAAGCCAATAATCCATAGCCCGAAACTATTTAAAATGGCCAGGATCAATATTACCATGAGCATGCCATACAAGTATTTTCGGACCAGGCGCTGGATTTGGTTCAGGATTTCCCCGATTTCAGGTTGCTTCTCTTTGTTAAATTGGATAATGATAAATTTTTTGATGGCACCCCGGTACAGTAACACGAAAAAGATAAAAATAAAGGTCATGAAAATGCTCACGATGGTACTGGTGGAGGAGGCCAACCCGGCAAAAATTTTCATGGGCGCATCCAAAAGTCCTGACAGGTTTGATTTTATCCATGTCCAACTTTCTGCCTTGGAAATACCAAAATACTCGTTTAGCCAAGTAAAAATCAATTCCCCGCCTTTTTGCAGCTTACCGGTAATAGCGGTCATGTTTTGGATAACGTCTCCTAACTGGTAAGTAAAAAAATAAAAGATCAAGGAAATGGGGATCAATACCACGATAAAAGACAAAAAAATAGAAGGCACGCGCCACTTGATATATTTTTCCAAGAAAGTGCAAACGGGTTGTATCATGATACCCAATAAGCCGGCAAAAATCAGGGGCAAAACAATAACCCGCCCAGCAACCATCAAGTATGAAATAATCAGTACGCTGATAAGAAAAAACGCGAAATTTTGAAGTTTCCCGGTAGATTTGTTCATGAAGCCAATTTTTTCTGGTTTATTGACAAAATTAGCTTGAATAATCCTAAATTCTATTTTTCGCGAATAAAAAAAGAGAAGTCCATTCTATTTCATTATATTTGTGTATCGCTTTTCTTGATTACAGAGCGTTTTCTATTATTTTTCAATAGCTTATGAAGAAAATTAAACTGAATGTACTCGGCATATCATATAGCCAAACCCAATCAGGGGCCTACGCGTTAGTATTGAACGAGGAAAAAGGGGAAAGAAGGATACCTATTATTATCGGGGGGTTCGAGGCCCAATCGATCGCCATCCAACTAGAAGGCTTAAAACCCCCGAGGCCTTTAACCCATGATTTATTTAAAAATTTTTCCGATATTTTTGGTATCAACCTAACCGAAATTAATATCTATAAATTGGAAGAAGGGGTTTTTTACTCGAACCTGATATGCCAAAAAGACGGGAAAGAAATTGAAGTTGACGCCCGTACCTCAGATGCCATTGCCTTGGCACTACGTTTCAAATGCCCGATATACACCACGGAAGAAATCCTCTCCAAATCCGGGATTATCGTGGAGATCGATTTCGAAAAAGAACAAAAAGGGGAACCCGGGGCACAAGCTGCTGACCCCACGGGTTTTGAAGAACAACCATCATTTGAAGATCTAGCCGACCTTACCCAGGAAGAATTGCAAGAGATACTCCAAGAAGCCGTGAAAAACGAAAATTACGAGAAAGCCTCTCAAATCAGGGACGAAATAAACCGTAGAAAAGGAAAATGAGACGAATAATCTTTTTGTTTTGCCTGATTATATTATTCGCCACGAGTAACCAGGCGCAGTACGGGTATGATACAGATTGGGATTACCTGGTGACCATTACCACGGAATATGGCCAGATGAAAGCCCTCCTTTTCGAGGACACCCCCTTGCACCGGGAGAATTTCGTGACCTTAACCCAAAAAGGGGTCTTCAATGGCTGCACTTTTCACCGGGTGATCGACCATTTCATGATCCAGACAGGTGACCCAGGCACGCGGGAAAAACCCCTGACACCTGTCCAGCAAGAGGCTATCCAACCTCCCATACCAGCCGAGATATTGCCCCACCACCTGCATCACCGGGGTGCTATAGGTGCCGCACGAAGGGGTGGCAAAAGCAATCCGTACCGAAAATCCAGCCCTACCCAGTTTTATATCGTGGAAAACCACGAGGGCGCCCATCACCTGGACGGTGAATACACGGTTTTTGGCCAAGTAACAAGCGGGTTGGAGGTGATTGACAAGATCGCTGCCGTGGAAACCGGCCCGGGCGACAAACCTTTAAAAAACACCCGTATGGAAGTAAAAGTGGAAAAAGTATCCAAGGAAAACGTGGAAAAATTTTATAACTTCTCTTATTAGGCAACAATCTACTAACTAAAATATTGTTCCATGAAAAATTCAATTTATTCTTTAGGGCTTATTTCCTTCACGGGATTAGCAGCCTGCACCGGGAAGGCGGAAAAAAACCAGGAAAAACCATCGGATACACCTAACGTGGTGCTTATCGTGTCTGACGACCACGGCACCACCGACCTGGGATGTTATGGCAACCCGGTTATCCATACCCCGAACCTTGATAATCTAGCCGAAGATGGCGTGCGCTTTACCAATGCTTACTGCACCTCGGCCTCGTCAAGCCCTAGCCGGTCGGTAATTTTATCCGGCCTGCACAACCACGCGAACGGTATGTACGGATTAAACCATGAATACCATCATTTCCAGTCTTATGAACATGTTAAGACAATCCCGCTACTCCTGAAAAAATTTGCCGGTTATCAAACCGCCCGGGCAGGAAAATATCACGTGGCACCCGAGAAAACTTACCAGTTTGACGAGGAATTGACCGCAGATATTTTAAACCCGGTTGATCTAGCGGATTCGTGCCGTCCTTTTCTTGAACGGAACAAAGAAAATCCCTTTTTCCTGTTTTATTGCACCATCGATCCACACCGGGGAGGGGGTATTGTCGAATCAAACCCCTACAAGCCCGACCGTTTTCATAACAAAGACGAAGGTTACCGTGGGGTCAATCCCATCACATTTCACCCGGATAGCGTGATCGTGCCCTATTATTTGCCCGATAACGCGGCCACCCGGGCCGAGCTTGCCCAGTATTACCAATCCGTGGCACGGCTGGATCAAGGCGTGGGGCGGCTTATCAAGCACCTGCAGGAAACCGGTACTTACGATAATTCCTTGATCATTTACATTTCAGACAACGGGATCGCTTTTCCCGGGGCCAAAACCAACGTGTACCAGCCAGGGGTGAAACTGCCCTGTATCATCAAGAACCCGAACGGACTGAACAAGGGTACGGTAAACGATGCCATGGTCAACTGGACCGATTTGGCCCCAACCATCCTGGATTATGCAGGGGCTTTGGATTCATCAGAAGATCTTATCCAAAAAGAATATGAAGCAAACAAGGAACGGTGGGACAACACCCACGTGCCAGGATTCCATGGCAAGTCTTTCAGAAAAGTGCTGGAAACAGGGGAAAGCAGTGGCTGGGACACTACTTACGCCTCGCACACCTTTCACGAGGTAACCATGTATTATCCCATGCGTACCATCATCACAAGAAAATACAAGCTTATTTGGAATATCGCCTATTACTTGCCCTACCCGCACGCCCAGGATTTGTGGCAATCGGCTACATGGCAATACGCGCTCAAGAACGATAATGTTACCTTCGGTGGAAAAACTACCGAATTCATGACCTATCGGCCGGAATTCGAGTTGTATGACCTGGAAAACAACCCGGAAGAATCCGCGAACCTGGCCGAAAAAGATGAATATCAAAAGGTACTTGAAAAGCTGAAAGAAAAAATACAAGCGTTTCAGAAAAATACCCAAGACCCGTGGGCCATAAAATGGAAACACGAGTAATGCGCGGGGCCGTGAGCACGATATATTGACCGCGTGAATAATATAAATTTGTTATAAAAAATAAAAACACGATAACATGAAACAATACCTGGGCTTGCTCGATCACGTCTTGAAAAATGGTACCGGGAAAGATGACCGGACGGGGACAGGTACCATCAGCACTTTTGGGTACCAGATGCGGTTTGACCTTGAAGAAGGGTTTCCCCTGTTGACCACGAAAAAGTTGCACCTTCGTTCGATCATTCACGAGTTGCTTTGGTTTTTGAAAGGGGGCACCAATACAAAATACCTGAACGAAAACAAGGTAAGGATTTGGAACGAGTGGGCGGACGAAGAAGGCGAACTGGGAAAAATTTATGGTTACCAATGGCGCTCCTGGACAGCCCCCAATGGTAAACATATTGATCAAATTAGCCAGGTAATTGATTCCATAAAAAATAACCCCGATTCCAGGCGCCATATCGTGAGCGCTTGGAACGTGGGCGATTTGGATGAGATGGCCTTACCCCCTTGCCATATCTTGTTCCAGTTTTACGTGGCCAACGGAAAATTATCGTGCCAATTGTACCAGCGCAGCGCGGATATTTTTCTTGGGGTGCCATTTAATATTGCTTCGTATAGCTTGTTATTGATGATGGCGGCACAAGCAACAGGCCTACAGGCCAAGGATTTCGTGCATACCCTGGGCGACGCGCACATTTACAAGAACCACGTGGAGCAGGTAAAATTACAACTTGACCGGTCACCCCGTGCATTGCCCGTGATGAAAATAAACCCGGCGGTAAAAAACATTTTCGACTTTCAATACGATGATTTTCAGCTGGAAAGCTATGACCCTCACCCGCATATCAAGGGAAAAATCAGCGTGTAGCCACCTGATGGGGTTGGCCACTTGTAACTTCTGAACTCTATAGCCGTTTGGGAAAGATTGGTGTAAAAACTCGCTCAACGATCGTTTCGGGCGGCCCTTTATTTTATGTTTTTATGAACAAGCCTGGTCTCATAAATTTTTATTACTTTTATTAAATTTAAATAAGGCTTTAACAGGTAATATAATTTACAGGAAAATTGTCCCGTTATTTATGGCGGGGTTTAGAACAAAAATTAATATAAAACCCTAAAATTTCAACCCTCATGAAATATTTTCAAAAACATTTTATTCTCTCCCTTAGCTTACTTGCAGCCATCCTCGTGCAAGCATCTGCCCTAAAAGTTGAAAAATACCAACTGGATAATGGCCTTACCGTGTACTTGAATGAAAACCATTTGAAACCCGAGGTCTTCGGGGCCGTGGTAGTAAAAGCCGGTTCCAAAGACGACCCGGACGATGCCACCGGGATGGCCCACTACATGGAACACATGTTGTTTAAAGGCACTACCGAGTTGGGCACTACTGACTGGGAAAAAGAAAAACCCCACGTCGATAGTATTTTCATGTTATACGATCAGCTGGCAAAAACGAAAGTACAGGAAGAGCGGGACGCGATCCAGCAAAAAATTAACGACCAATCGTTAAAAGCTGCTGAATATGCTATTCCCAACGAGTTTAGCAACGTGGTAAAAAGCATGGGGGGTACCCACTTAAACGCTGGGACAGGCCCTGACCAAACCCTTTTTTATAACGCTTTTCCCTCTTGCCAACTCGAGAAATGGCTTGATTTGTACAGCCACCGCTTTATACATCCTGTTTTCCGTTCATTCCAAGCCGAACTGGAAGTCGTTTACGAGGAAAAAAACATGTACGCTGACATGTTTATATACAACCTGATCGAGGAATTTAAAAAATCCTTTTTCAAGAACCATCCTTACGGGCAACGATCCTCCATTGGCACCATCGAAGACCTGAAAAACCCCAGCCTAACCAAAATGTATGATTTTTTCAAGACCTATTACGTGGCCAATAACATGGCCTTGGTATTGTCAGGCGATTTTGACACGGAAAAGGTAAAACCAAAGATCGAGCAATACTTTGGCAAACTTCCCACCAGGGAAATCCCGGAAAGGAAAACCTACCCGGAAGAGGATTTCGAGGGGAGGGAAATCGTGGAAGCCAACTTGAGCCCCATCAAGATAGACCTGCTGGGTTTCCGGACGGTAACCCGCGACCACCCGGATTACATCGCCCTGGAAGTATGCAACAAAGTCCTATCGAACAGCACGAAATCCGGCTTACTGGATCAACTCGTTATTCACAATGAAGTCATGCAACTCCAGGTAATACCAATATCTTTCAAAGACCATGGTGCAACCCTTATCCTGGTAATACCGAAAATCATGGGCCAGGATTTTGAAGAAGCCGAACAACTGGTATTCTCGAAAATAGAACAATTGAAGGCCGGGGATGTTGACGAAAGCATCCTCAAGGGCATTAAAAACCAGTTGTACCTGGATTTTCAACTCAAGCACGAGTCGAACGAAAAACAGGCATTGTCCATTACCTCGGCCTTTTCCCACGAGATGGACGTGAAAGAATATTTCAATTACACGCGGCAAGTACAAGCTATTACCATGGAAGATATCCAACGGGTAGCCAACAAGTATTACGGGAAAAACTACCTGGCATTTCATTCGAAAATGGGCAAAGCCGAGCAAGAAAAAATTGAAAAGCCGGGTTACAAGCCCCTTGTATCTAACACGAATGCAAGATCGGCCTACGCTAAACGCCTGGATTCCATGGGCGTGGACATTCCCGAAGCCCCTTATATAGATTTTGAAAATGACGTGCAACAAACGCAACTCAACGATGACATCAAATTGTACCGGGTTGAAAACCCCATGAACGAAATATTCACCCTGGAGATGGTTTTCGGGGCAGGCGGGCAGGCATTGCCATTGATACCCTATGGGTCACGGGCCATGGAATTTGCCGGTACCGATAGCCTGGATGCCGGGGCATTTAAGCGAAAAATGAATTTGCTGGGATGTGATTACTCGATTTGGAGCGATCTAAGCTATACCCACTTGAAACTCGAGGGAATGGAAGAAAACCTCGCGACTGCCGTGGCCCTTGTTAGTGAACTGGTAAACAAACCAAGCATACCAGAAAATGTTATTGATAAACTAGTAGAGGAAGAAAAAGCAACTCGAAAGGTGGAAACCTCAGAACCTGATAAAGTGGCGCATGCCTTGTACGAGTATATCCAACACGGGGAAAAATCCCCGTACCTTGACCGTTCGCGGTTAAAAGATATTAAAAAACTGGAAACCAGTACGCTGGAAGAAGAATTCCAAAAGGCGCTCGGCTATACAGTGGTAATTCATTATACCGGGAAATTGCCCATGGAACAAGTAAAAAGTACATTACAAGAACAATTTGCTTTCCAGGACGAATTGCAAGGCAGCCCCTCACCTGTTACCCGCCCGGTTAAAAAAGTAAAAGAAGACATGGTGTATTTCGTGAAGAAGAAGGACGCCTTGCAAAGCAAAATATACTTGTACAGTTTGGGCAAAGCATTTAAAACCGCGAGCGACGCGTACCGGGATGCTTTTAACATGTATTTCGGCGGCGGGTTCTCAGGTATCGTGTTACAAGAAATCCGGGAATACCGTTCATTGGCCTACGCGGCCGGGGCAACGTATAGGATCCCTCCCGTACCGGGCAAACCATGTATATTCGTGGGCTATGTCGGCACGCAGGCTGATAAATCCATCGAGGCATTGACCCTTTTCAAAGATTTGTATAAAAATATGCCCCAGAAACCCGAACGGGCTGGCTTGATAAAAAATTACCTGCAATTGTCCTTGTTCACGGACAGGCCTTCTTTCCGGTCCGTGAGCAAAAAAATGGTGGAATGGCAACACCTGGGCTACCCTGAAGATCCCGCCAAGGTAAAAATGCAAACCTACCGGGACATGAATTTTTCAGAGATTTATAGTTATTACCAGGAAAACATTCAGAAAAACCCCTTGGCCATTGGCATCGTGGGAGATAAAAATGCATTTGACCTGGACGCCCTGGAACAATTCGGGAAATTGAAAAAAGTAAAGGAGAAACATTTGTTTACGAAATAATGCCTCAAAGAAAATGTCTACATGACCTGCCCGCTACCCTTTAATTTTTCCTAAATGGAGACTAACTCGCTAACCTACAGTTGTTTAGTTTTTAGAAAGATAAACTGTAAGCAGGTTTATTTCAGTTTAAAGGGAATTTTTTTAGAGGCACTTGTTAGAATATTATTATTAGAATATCTTAAAAAAAGCTACAAGAATGCCCATTTCCATCATCGCTGCCGTGGCACGTAACGGGGTAATCGGAAAAAACAACCAGATGCCCTGGTACCTGCCCAACGACTTGAAGTATTTTAAAAATACCACGCTGGGCCATCACGTTATCATGGGCCGGAAAAATTACGAAGCCGAGGGAAAACCCCTCCCGAAACGCGAGAATATTATCGTAACCCGGCAAGCAGGTTACCAGGCCGTGGGGTGTGCCGTGGTACATTCCCTTGAAGAGGCCTTGAAATTAGCCAGGCACGACCCGGAACCCTTTATCATTGGCGGGGGCAATATCTACCGGCAAGCCCTCCCGATAGCCGATAAACTATATCTTACGAGGATTGAAGCGGATATCGAGGGGGACGTGTATTTTCCTAAAGTGGGTTATGAAGAGTGGAAATTGGTTTGGTCAGAAAACCATCAAGCAGATGAACGAAATAAATATGAACATGAATTTCAAGTATACGAGCGGAAAAAGTAAAGCGTGGAATCATTGGCAAAAGGGGCTATTGGCCGCTTTAACATGGATTCTCCTAGTATCGGCCCACGCGCGTGAAACCGAAAGATACATCGTTGCCGGGCCGGGTGTTTCCCGTTACACGGTAAGAAACCTGAACATGTCGCCCTTGCTGAACCAAGGCCTCATGATATTTACCGACCTGGGAATCCACGAACATGGCGAGGAAAAAATTAATGAGTTTGACTGCTTGTTCTGGCACGGGAATACAAAACCCTCCATTTACCCATCCTTAACGTATTCAACCATATCGGTGACCCGCGTAAACTTTAACTGGAAACACCTCAGAAGAATCAAGGAATGGGAAGAACAGGAACGGACCTTTTTTCTAGGGGGCACCTGGATGACCAAGGTAGGTTTTCGGCAACATAGCCAGTTTTCAAACAATGGCTTTGATAGCGATGTGCAATCTTACCTGGGCCTTTCCTCGTGCATACGACAAGGCATTACGATCAAAGAAAGGCAGATGATGTTAGATTTCAGCTTAAACCTCCCGATTGTTTCTTACTCGGTGGTACCTTCTTTTGCCAATAGTACCCCCCGGGATTTTTTACTGGACGAGGACGCCAAAGGGTATGAATACATCTTGAGCGGGTCCTTGGCCTCCCTGGGCAAAACCCAATTCGCGTATGCCCGGCTAGGCATATCGTATTATTTGAAAAACGGCAACGCGGTTTCATTGAATTACCACTGGGACATCACCAATAACGAGATTAACAACCAAATACTTGCCATGTCGCACGGCCTGGCCATAACCACGATGTTTAACTTGTAAAAGAAAAAGAGCAATGCGCGAGAAATGTTTCTTCTTTATATTATTGATTACCTTTTCAGC
This sequence comes from uncultured Bacteroidales bacterium, assembly GCA_964552835.1. GTDB lineage: Bacteria > Bacteroidota > Bacteroidia > Bacteroidales > CAYFUP01 > CAZKIR01. The sequence goes on along the minus strand of CAZKIR010000009.1, from coordinate 5,448 downwards.
TTGCGAGGAAGTGTTTATCCAGGAGGAAGCTGAAAACACCCCCCTGGGCAATTTCGGGTTCATGTGGAACACCATCGACGAGAAATATTCTTTCTTCGAGTACAAGAATATTAATTGGGATTCGATATACACGGAATACCGCCCGAGGGTGGAGCAAGTAAAAAATGACACCGGCTTGTTCACGGTGTTGGCCGAAATGCTAAACGAGTTAAAAGATGGTCATACCAACCTTCGCTCCCCGTTTAATCGTTCAAGGTACTGGGGCTGGATGCTCAACTACCCGCCTAATTTTGACTGGCACCTGGTAGAGCGAAATTACCTGGGCAATGATTACTGGATGTCGGGCCCCTTGTATAACCAGGTCATTGATTCGGTAGGATATATCTATTATGGTAGTTTCGCGAGCAAAATTACCCCGGGCAACCTGGATTCTGTTATAAGCCGGTTTAGCGGGCTAAAAGGGATAATTATTGATATCCGCGACAATGGCGGCGGCAGCTCGGGCAACGGGAACCTGATGGTAAGCCGTTTCGTGAAAGAGAAAACCCTGGTTTCGTACGAGAAATACAAGCTTGGCCCAGGGCATGATGATTTTTCAGCCCCCGTGCCAAATTATATCGAGCCGGGCGGCCCGATCCAGTTCACGGAAAAACCCGTGGTGATATTGACCAACCGGCATTCGTACAGCGCGGCCAACGATTTTCCATTAAAGATGATCGCCCTGGACCACGTGACACTAATCGGCGACAAAACCGGGGGCGGGGGCGGTACGCCTATCTACTTCGACTTGCCCAACGGCTGGTCGTTCCGTTTTTCCTCGAACATCCGCCTGGCGGTAGAAGCCGCTGGTTTGGCCGACCGCAACGTTGAACACGGCATACCCCCGGATATCCCGGTGGATATAGATCCAGTTGACCAAGCCAATGGCATTGACACCATCATCGAAAGGGCCTTGGGATTTATCCATAATTCCTTCTCCCCACCCTCCGCTTCAATCTGATTTTCTTTTACTATTTTCGCACGAAGTTAAAGAGAAAGACAATCGAATGGAAAAAACGGATTTTCTTATACTAGGGGCTGGTATTATCGGGCTTTCCGTGGCCCGGGAACTCAAGCATCAAAACCCGGGCGCCAGCGTGGTGATCCTTGAAAAAGAAAACCAGGTGGCCCGGCACAGTAGCGGCCGGAATAGTGGGGTATTGCACGCCGGTTTTTATTACAACGCCGATTCGCTAAAAGCAAAATTTACCCGCGACGGGAATTTTGCCTTGCGGACCTATTGCAAGGAAAACAACCTGAAATTAAACGAGTGCAAAAAGGTGGTGGTAGCCAAGACGGAATCGGAACTGGTATCCTTATTTGAACTCGAGAAACGAGGCAAACGCAACGGGGTGGAAGTAAAAATCATCAACGAAAAAGAACTGAACGAGATCGAGCCTAATGCCTTCACATATCAATTTGCCCTTTACTCGCCCACCACGGCCACGGTGGACCCGGTCGAGATCAACCAGCACCTGGCCAGGGAACTCAAAAACAAAAACGTGGATATCCGCTATGACGAAGCTTATCAAAAAAACCTGGGCAATAATATAATCCTTACCAGCAAAGGCAATCGCTTCGAGGCCGGTAAAGTCATTAACACGGCCGGTTTATATGCTGACAAGGTAGCCAAGGATTTTGGCTTCTCGGAGAAGTACACGATCATCCCTTTCAAGGGTATTTATTTAAAATATAGCAAGGCCGACAAACCCGTGAAAACGAATATATACCCCGTACCCAACCTGAAAAATCCTTTTCTCGGGGTACACTACACGGTAACGGTTGACGGCACCGTGAAAATAGGACCTACCTCTATCCCGGCCTTCTGGCGTGAGAACTACAAGGGACTAGACCGGTTAAAACCCGGTGAACTGCTTTCTGTATTATCCTGGGAATCGCGTTTGTTTTTTACCAACGCGTTCGGTTTTCGTTCCCTGGCATTCGAGGAAATTAGCAAGTATAACCGGAACCATTTCGTGAAACTCGCGGCCAAGCTCGTGAAAAAAATTGACAAGAAAGGTTTTCGGGAATGGAGCAAACCTGGTATACGGGCACAACTATTAAACAAACATACACTGGAACTGGTGCAGGATTTCGTGGTAGAAGGCGACAAAAAATCGATACACGTGCTAAACGCGGTTTCGCCAGCTTTTACCAGCAGTTTTCCCTTTGCCAAATGGATCGTGGAGAAATACGTGATGGTGTAAGTTTTTTATTTGTTGGGCACCCTATTGGTGATAACCTTTTTCGCCTTCGCCGATTAAGTGAAAAACACGGGGATGCTGGCCCGGCAAGGCACTAGTAAGCCCCTATCACCCGGCGCCATCGTTCCATGGCTGCAATCCCGGGGGGTACGAGAGGGACAGGTGCTGCTTTTTCTACTTTAAAATGCCCGTTCCTGATAAAATACAAGGCTTGTTGGAGACAGGCTTCTTCCATGTCACCGAAAGGTTTATCCAAGCCGTCGCGGGTAGCTGCATCCACTGGAATGCCCTCGAAATAATCACCCACCCCATTGGCATTCATATTTTTAAAAGTGACAGGCACCAAGACCTTTTGTTGAAATTCGAAAACATTCATGCCCACCGGCTTGCCATGGGTAGGGCTACCGATGGTATAAACCTGCATGTGCGGGCGCAAGCCGTTGATCATTATCTCGCTGGCCGAGGCAGTAGAGCGAGTGGTAATGATAAAAATACGATCGAGTAAAAGGGTATTGTCCTCGATGCTAAAAAAACGGCTCTTGTTATGTTGGCTTTTGTACTGGTTATAATGCATGGTATTAAAAACCTCATCCTTCGCGCTGTTGCCAGCGATAAGGTTGCCCAGGTATTGGGCAATGTTTATTTGCCCCCCGCCATTGTAACGGAGATCAAGTATAATCTCGGAAATGCCCTTCTTCTTAAATTTGGAAAAACTATTTTTCAGGGCTTCTTCCGAGGGACCAATAAAACTCTGGAAAACCAGGTAACCAACCCTTTTGTCGTCCACTTGGAATATTTCCTCGTGCAAAACGGGCGTTTGCGTGATTTCTTCCCGGCTAACGGAAACACTAAAAGTTGAACCATCCGGTTTTTCGAAGGAAAATTCTTGGGTATTTGCCGAAGAAATGAGGTTATTCATTTCACTAGCCCCTAAATTGGCCACCTGCTGTTTCCCGATAGCGCGGATGATATATCCCCTGCTAACCCCTGCCCGGGCCATGGGCGACCCGTCAAAAACAAAAGCCACCCGTAACAATCCTTCTTCATCAAACTTGTAACTAAACCCGAATCCCGTGTACTTGCCCTCTTCAAAATACTGTTGAAAACTTGTTTTCGTGGTAAAATAGCTCCAGCGATCCAAAGAATCGTACAATAAAGAATAATAAAACTCCATGGAATCGCCTTGCAGGCCCGGATTTTCAACTTCAGGCACCTGATTGGTCCAGAAGTACCATTGTTCTGTTTTTAGAATTTGATAAATATACTCGTTCAAGTTGCTGGGAGCGGGAGGCTTTACTTCATCTTCCTCGCAGGCGGTAAAAAGCATCACGAAAAGGATGGCAATCATCCAAAATATGCTATATCGGTTGTTCATAAGGCTTTTTATTAAGGAATAACAAAAATAATATTGATTTGTTAATTTCGAGCGCGAAACATTAATATTTAGTCCCTGTTCATGTCTCACGTGATCATTCCCCGGGCCTAATTTTTGATCCCGTGTATAAAAATTGTAATTTCGTTTCCCTAAAAATAAAAAAGGATTTGAATGGACAATCAGGTAAAAAGATGGTACGCGCTGTATACTAAGTCAAGGTCGGAGAAAAAAGCCGAACGGGAACTAATAGAACGGGGCATCGAGGTATACTTGCCCATGTACAAAACATTGCGCCAGTGGAGCGACAGAAAGAAATGGGTACAATTGCCCTTGTTCAGCTCGTATATCTTCGTGAGGATTTTTGCCAGGGAACAACAAAAAGCCATGTATGCACCGGGAGTGGCTGGATTTGTTCGTTTTGAAGGAAACCCTGCCCCCATTCCTGACAAGCAAATTCAAAACATCAAATTAATTTTGACCAGCGGTCACGACTTTGAAGTGGTGAAAGAACACTATGAAGTAGGAGAAAAAGTGCTGGTAGAAAAGGGGAACCTGCAAGGGCTCACGGGAACACTAGTGGAAAAACGCGGCAAACATAAAGTGCTGGTACAAATCGACAGCATGGAACAAGCCCTTACCCTGGACGTGCCCCTAACCCATATCGCGAAAGCAGGAGCAGTGGGAGAAAACAAAAAGTAAACCAAAACGTTTTAATTGAACCTTTTTTATGCTTACTTTGTGACGCTTAGCTTATAACAATAGAACAGAAATGGCGAAATATCTTCTACCAGAAAGAAATCAAGGACAAGGCACGCGATGGTATATATTATTACTGCTTGCCGGGATACTAGGTTTTAGCTCCTGCAAATCATACGAGAAGTTGACCTATCTCCGGAATATCCCGGAAGTAACGGACAGCCTGTTTCAAAAAAATAAAAAACCCTACTATTTACAGCCCGCCGATATATTGTACGTGCGGGTAATAACCGACAACCAAGAAATTAACGACTTGTTTAACCCGACGATGACTGGCGCGGGATCGAATAGCATGCGGGGAGAAGGCATGTATTACATAGGCTACTCCGTAAACGACTCGGGCTATATCGACTTGCCCGTGCTGAAAGAGGTACAAGTGGCCGGACTGAGCGTGGAAGAAGCCAAGGAAAAAATCCATGGACGTGCCCTGGAATACCTGAAAAACCCCCAGGTTATCTTGAAAATGGCCCATTTCAAGTTTACCGTGCTGGGCGAAGTAAAATCCCCCGGCCTTAAAATGTTGGAAAACGACCAGGTAAACATGTTAGAAGCCATCGCCTCGGCCGGCGACATCACGTATAATGGAAACCGGGAGAACGTGTTGTTGATCCGTCCGGTGAACGGGGGCACGAAAACATTCCGCATGGATTTAACAGACAAAGACTTAATTAACTCCCCATATTATTATATACACCCTAACGATATAATATACGTGGAGCCACTCAAGTCGGCCCTTTTCCGGGAACGGACATCCGACTATACCTTCTTGATCACCACCCTGAGCAGCACGCTATCGTTGGTGACCCTTATTATCACCTTGAACAGTAACCTGAACCCAAATCCATAAACCATTCCTGCAATAAAATTGCTTGCATTTGTCAAAAAACAAAGTCCATGCGCAACAGAAATTAATTTGATTTGATTGGGCAATCATTTAAGGAATAGAACTGACTTTACTGTACTTGAAGGATTTCCGTCTGAACTCGTGAAAGATGATGTTGCTATCGAGACTATCTTAGAGGGTGAAAGCAATCAACAACTTGATAATTCCTTTTGTCACCGCGGCACCGTGGG
>CAZKIR010000008.1:19339-24349 GCA_964552835.1 uncultured Bacteroidales bacterium | reverse complement strand
TCCCCTTCCACGTTTACCGTGAAAAAGGTAGAACGCAAGTTTAAATCCTGGCGTATCCTTGAAAGCAAAATGGAATCGCCTTGCACCACGTAGTATTTTTTCCGGTCGGCTTGCCGATAAATAAAATGCATTGGCACCGTTGACGACAAGTCAAAACCATGTTTTACCAGGTAATTTTTCCATTCTGACAGCCCTAGTTGCTTGTTCCACTTATAATTTTTGCCCTTGAGGCTATAGGGGTCGTTCACCTTTTTCAGGTAATGGCTTTGCTCCACCCATAAATCCCCGGAGTTCATCGTCTGCCCCCCGCTATTGGAATGGAAGGCGGCATCAATCGGCGCCCCGGAGGTATCGGTTATCACCATTGACCGGGTCGCGCGCACGGCTTCTTTTATTTTTTCATGGCCCTGGTTGTACCCCTTGTAGGCTTGACAATGCACGCCATCGCACAAGTGAAACCCCTCGAATGCGTGCTTGCTAATATTTTTTAACGCGTAGGTACGGCATAACAAGGCCTGCGACTTGTAATATTCAAGCGGGGCAGTGGTGCCCCCTTCTGCTTCTACCACCCCGGCAATATAATCCTCGTGATCAATTTGGTTAACGCACCACAAGCGCTCGTTGCCCGGCTTAAAATATATATTGCCCTTGTATTCCCTCCCCTCTTTCATGGGCTGCACCGGGGCAACGCAGGCCAAACCATTATCATTTGTGCCCTGGCACTGGGCCTCAGGCACCGTGCAAACAATTTTCGTGTTCACGCGCACTTGCACTATATTTCCCAAGCGGGTAAAATATGCCATCTGGCCTTGTTTTAGTTGGGCAAACGTGCTGTCGCCCGAAACAATCAGGTAATCCCCTTCCACGGCAGTGAAAACAAAGGCTTTAGAAGGTGAATCGTAAAATAGCGCGATGGAAATGCCCCGTGCTTGTAAAAACGCCGGAAGCAAAAAGAGTGCGAGTATTATTCTTATTACCATATCATTATACTATTTATCTTTTCTAATAACGCGGGACAATTCCTCCACCATCGTTTTTCCCACCCGTTTTGCTACCCCGGTTTCTCCTAGCAATTGTTTTAATTCTTTATATTGTTCAAGTACCCCTTCACGCTGATCCTGATCGTGCAGGATACTGTCCAGCTCGGCCACTAACCTTTTAGGGGACATTTCATCCTGGATCAACTCGGTAACCACTTTTTTCTCCATGATCAAGTTTACCAAGGAAATGAAAGGCACTTTCACGAGGCGTTTGGCTATGGCATAACTGATGGCGCTGGTTTTATAACAAACCACCTGGGGGGTTTCCATGATGGCTGTTTCCAAGGTGGCCGTGCCCGAGGTTACCAAGGCGGCCCGCGCGTGGGCCAGCAAGTTTAATGTTTGGTCGAACACCAGTGAAACGGGATATTCCAGGATATACTTCTCGTAAAATGATTTTTCAAACCAAGAAGTAGCGGCAACAACAAATTGATAAGTTGAAAACTCGGGCACGACTGAAAGCATAACAGGTAGTATCCTGTCGATTTCTTGCTTCCGGCTCCCGGGCAACAAGGCAATAATTTTCTTGTCGCCAAGTTTATTGGCGCGAAGAAATACATTCTTGTCCTGAATGCCTCCCGCCTTTTCTTTCACGCTGTCAATTAACGGGTTGCCCTCGTAAACAACAGGAATCCCCTTGTTTTTATAATAATTTACCTCGAAAGGCAGGATCACGAACATCTTGTTGACGTGGCGCCGTATTCTCTTTACCCTTGATTCCTTCCAAGCCCACACCTTGGGTGAAATAAAATAAAAAACAGGGATACCGAGCTTATGGGCAAATGCAGCCACACGCAAGTTAAACCCAGGGTAATCGATCAAAATTAGCACGTCGGGCCGGATTGTTTTAATGGCCTGTTTAGATAATGAAAAATTGGAAAAAATCTTCCGGCTGTTTAGCACGATTTCCAAAAAACCCATGAATGCCATATCCCGGTAATGCCTAACAAGCACCCCCCCTTTTTCGGCCATTAAATCGCCCCCGAGAAACCAGGACCTGGCATCCGGATCAGCTTCCTGGATCCCCTGCATCAGGTTGGCACCATGTAAATCTCCAGAAGGTTCGCCTGCTATAAGGAAATACTTCATGGGGGTCAAATCAGGTTAAAAACTTTAAAGCAAATACAAAAAAAGCATAAATAAAAGTGGCCATAAGTACCCCGCGTGCCGAATATAACTTGTTGATCCAGATAAACACAAAAAACAACAGCAAATTAGGCAATACTAAAATTGCCAGCACGCTAGTATATAAATCCAATATTATTAGGCCTTTAATAAAAAAGGCCAAGGAATGATCAGCGCGAAAAACAGCCAGGTAATAAATAAAAAACGTGATAATTGGCAATAAAATGCCTGGGATTAGGCCTATCCATACTTTATTGTAACGCTCGGGCATGGTTTATTTATTTTGTTGAAATTTTTCTTGTACCTCCAGGTTTTCCTGTTCCAACCCCCATTTTTCAAGAGATTTCATACCTGGGCGGGAGGTTATGTCGATCGCGATCGGGACAATGGCCACGTAATTGTTCTTGAGTGCCCACTGGTCGGTATCTTGTTCCCCGGGTTCCTGGTTCACGTATCGCCCTGTTAACCAGTAATAAGATTTTCGAGAAGGATCATGCCGGGTTTCAAATTCTTCTTCCCAATAGCCCATGGTTTGCCGGCATATCTTGATCCCGTTTATCAATTCGTACGAAATAGAAGGTATGTTCACGTTCAGGCAAAAATTATCCATTCCCGGGTTGTCCAGGTAATCGGATATAATTTTATACACGTAACGGGCGGCCGATGAAAAATCGGCATCCGGATCATAATTGGTGAGCGAAAATCCCATCGAGGGTATTCCGTCAATTGTGCCCTCGATCGCGGCCCCCATGGTGCCCGAGTAAAAAACACTGGTTGATGCGTTAGACCCATGGTTTATTCCAGATAAGAGCAAATCAGGCTTTCTATCAAGAATTACCGAGTTGGCTATTTTCACGCAATCTACAGGGGTCCCGGAACAAGAATACACGGTCAATCCTTCTTCCTCCCTGGTTTTTTCAACCCGCAAGGGTACTGTTACCGTTATGGCATGCGACATGCCGGAATTTGCCCCTTCAGGTGCCACAACAATTACGTTCCCGAACTTTCTCGCCTCGTTAACCAAGGCCAATATCCCCTTGGCATTCACCCCGTCATCATTAGTTACCAGTATAAGCCTGTCTTTGCTGTACTTCAAAATAAAATCCTCCAACTTTTTTTCAAAAAAGCAAAGATATTGAAAATATGGAATTCTGAAATTAAATAATTTTTAAAACCGATCGTGAAGCTTGATTAATCAGGTTTTATTTTTTCCCTATTTCGATGAAAAGTATTTACTTTGCGTTTCTTTAAATTGTTAATATTTTATTTTATGTCAAAAGGAATCACCAAACGATCCACGGATTATTCAAAATGGTACAATGAACTGGTTATAAAAGCCGATTTAGCCGAAAACTCGGCTGTCCGGGGATGCATGGTCATCAAGCCCTATGGTTATTCCATCTGGGAAAAAATGCAGCAAGAACTGGACAGGATGTTCAAGGAAACCGGGCACACCAATGCCTATTTTCCCCTGTTTATCCCGAAGTCCTTTTTTAGTAAAGAAGCCAGCCACGTGGAAGGCTTCGCTAAAGAATGCGCCGTGGTGACCCATTATCGCCTGAAAAACGATCCCGGGGGCAATGGCATCATGGTAGATGAAAACGCGAAACTGGAAGAAGAGCTCGTGGTAAGGCCTACCTCAGAAACCATTATTTGGAATACTTACCGAAACTGGATACAATCATACCGCGACTTACCAATATTGGTAAACCAATGGGCCAACGTGGTACGTTGGGAAATGCGTACGCGCCTTTTCTTGCGCACGGCCGAGTTCCTTTGGCAAGAAGGGCATACCGCGCATGCCACCAGGGAAGAAGCCATTGAAGAAACCGAGAAAATGCTCGGCGTGTATTCGGATTTTGCCGAAAATTTCCTGGCCATTCCTGTAATATCTGGTATAAAAACAGAAAGCGAAAGATTTGCCGGCGCTATTGAAACCTATTGCATTGAAGCCTTGATGCAGGATGGAAAAGCATTACAATCAGGCACCTCGCATTTTCTTGGGCAAAATTTCGCGAAAGCTTTCGACGTGAAATTCACCAACCAGGACGGGCAACTGGATTATGTTTGGGCTGCCTCCTGGGGGGTATCTACCCGTTTAATGGGCGCGCTTATCATGGCCCATTCTGACGACAACGGGCTGGTATTGCCGCCCAATCTTGCCCCCATCCAAGTGGCCATCGTGCCGATATACAAATCAACCGAACAATTACAGCAAATATCCTCCAAAATAGAGGAAATACAGAAAAAATTACGGGCTAAAGGCCTAAGTGTAAAATATGATGATCGCGACAATTTTAAACCCGGGTTCAAGTTTGCCGATTATGAATTAAAAGGTGTACCCGTGCGTTTGGCCATGGGGCCGCGCGACCTGGAAAACGGTACCATCGAGATAGCCCGCAGGGACACCCTGGAAAAGAAAGTAGTCCCTATCGAGAACATCGATCAACAAGTTGAAGATTTGCTAAACGAAATCCAACAAAATATTTACAGGAAAGCCCTTGATTTCAGGGAACAAAATACCCGGAAAGTAGACGACTGGGACGAATTCGTGCACATGATGGAAAAAGAAGGCGGGTTTGCCCTTTGCCATTGGGACGGCACCGCTGAAACAGAACAAAAAATAAAAGAAAAAACAAAAGCCACGATCCGTTGTATACCTTTAAAACCTGAAAAAGAAAAAGGGAAATGTATATTCAGCGGGTTGGAATCAGAGCAGCGGGTATTGTTTGCCCGGGCATATTGATTTTATATACAAGCAATAGGTTAAATATTAACAGAGATTGAACCTGGATTTTCCTTTTTTTTAAGTAAATTTGTACCTTTATTTAAAACCAGGAAATCC
>CAZKIR010000008.1:15438-19329 GCA_964552835.1 uncultured Bacteroidales bacterium | reverse complement strand
AAATCCGTTTTAAATAATTAAATATCAATTTATTAATAAATTAAAATCAAGAAAAATGTCAAAAGTGAAACGAGTTTATACTTTTGGGGACAAAAAAGCCGAAGGTAAAGCAGACATGAAAAATCTGCTCGGAGGAAAAGGTGCTAACCTTGCTGAAATGAACCGGATAGGCGTACCGGTGCCCCCTGGCTTCACGATCACCACCGAAGCATGTATCGAATACAACAAACTGGGAAAAGACGAGATCGTCAAATTGTTGAAAGAAGAAGTAGAAAATGGTGTAAAGCAAATCGAAGACATCATGGGCACCAAGTTTGGTGACCAAAACAACCCTTTACTTGTATCAGTACGTTCAGGTGCCCGCGTTTCTATGCCAGGTATGATGGACACCGTGTTAAACCTGGGCATGAACGATGAAGCCGTGGAAGGGCTTGCCAAAAAAACCGGTAATGACCGTTTTGCTTGGGATTCTTACCGTCGTTTTATCCAAATGTACGGTGACGTTGTAATGGGCCTTGAAGCTGCTTCAAAAGAAGATATGGACCCGTTCGAGGAAATTATTGAACAGGTAAAAGAAGCCAAAAACGTGGAATTGGACACCCAACTTACCACGGATGACCTAAAAGACATGGTCGCTAAATTCAAGAAGGCTATCAAGGATTCTTTAGGGACCGAATTCCCTACCGATCCATGGGATCAATTATGGGGCGCTGTTTTAGCTGTATTCGACAGTTGGAACAACAATCGCGCGAAATACTACCGCCAAATTAACAAGATACCCGAGGAATGGGGGACTGCTGTAAACGTTCAAGCCATGGTATTTGGAAATACCGGCGATACTTCTGCAACAGGTGTTGCTTTCACCCGCGACGCCGCGACCGGTGAAAACGTGTTCAACGGTGAATACCTTATCAACGCCCAAGGCGAGGATGTTGTGGCCGGTGTCCGTACCCCGCAACAAATTACCCTGGCCGGTGCTAAAAAATGGGCTGAATTTGCTGGCGTAAGCGAAGAAGAAAGAAAAAACAAGTTCCCTTCACTCGAGGAAGCCATGCCAGAGGTTTACAAAGAACTCTTTCAAATTCAGAAAAACCTTGAGAACCACTATAAAGACATGCAGGATCTCGAGTTCACGATTGAAGAAGGTAAACTTTGGTTGCTTCAAACCCGGAACGGGAAACGTACCGGTGCGGCCATGGTGAAAATTTCCGTTGACTTGTTCGAGGAAGGCCTGATTGATGAAAGGAAAGCCCTTTTAATGAACGAGGCTAGCAAGTTAGACGAACTGCTACACCCGGTTTTTGATCAAAAAGCCATTACCACTGCGAATGTACTGGCCAAAGGATTGCCTGCTTCACCTGGTGCTGCTACCGGGCAAATTGTTTTTCACGCCGACGAGGCTGAAGAATGGGCCAACCAAGGCAAAGACGTTATGCTGGTTAGGGTTGAAACCAGCCCTGAAGACCTGAAAGGGATGAACGTGGCCAACGGTATCCTGACCAGTCGCGGGGGCATGACCTCCCATGCTGCTGTTGTTGCCCGAGGGATGGGCAAATGCTGTGTATCTGGTGCCGGTAGCGTGAAAATTAATTACCGGGAAAAAACCATGGAAGCGGAAGGCAAAATATTCAAAGAAGGCGATTGGATTTCTTTGAACGGGACCAGGGGCGAAGTATACGAGGGTAAAATTGATACCATCGAGCCGGATGTATCAGGAAACTTTGCCGAATTGATGGAATTGGCCGACAAGTATTCTAACATGCATGTACGGACCAATGCCGATACCCCGAAAGATGCTCAAGTAGCCCGTAGTTTTGGTGCCAAAGGAATTGGCCTTTGCCGTACAGAACACATGTTCTTTGAAGGCGACCGTATCCGTGCCATGCGCGAGATGATACTGGCCGATGACGAGAAGGGCAGGAGAAAAGCACTGGAAAAATTATTGCCCATCCAACGGGAAGATTTTGAAGGCATTTTTGAAGCCATGGCCGGCTTGCCAGTGACCGTGCGCTTGCTCGATCCGCCCCTTCACGAGTTTGTTCCCCATGAAGAAAAAAACCAAAAAGAAATGGCCGACGGGCTGGGCATTAGCGCTGCTGAAGTAAAAGCAAAAGTTGAGTCCTTGCACGAGTTTAACCCAATGCTTGGCCACCGTGGCTGCCGCTTGGGAAATACCTATCCTGAAATTACCGAGATGCAGGCCAGGGCTATTATTGAGGCAGCCTTGAACTTGAAGAAAAAAGGCGTGGAAACCTTGCCAGAAATCATGATCCCGTTAACCGGTACGCGCGAAGAATTGAAAATGCAAGAAGAAATCGTGCGCAGCACCGTAGAATCCGTTTTTGAAGAAAGAGGCGAGAAAATAGATTACCTGGTAGGGACCATGATTGAAGTTCCCCGTGCAGCATTGACTGCTGACCAGATGGCCGAATCAGCCGAATTCTTCTCATTTGGCACCAATGACCTTACCCAGATGACTTTCGGTTATTCAAGGGACGATGCTGGCAGGTTCTTGCCCATTTACCTGAACAAAGGTATCCTGAAAAACGATCCTTTCCAGGTACTAGACCAAACCGGTGTCGGGCAACTGGTAAAAATGGGTGTTGAAAAAGGACGTACTGCCCGCCCAAACTTAAAAGTAGGTATATGTGGTGAACACGGTGGCGAACCCAGTTCAGTAGAATTCTGCCACAAGGTTGGCATGAACTACGTGAGTTGCTCACCTTTCCGCGTACCGATCGCACGTTTATCAGCCGCGCAAGCGCAATTAAAAGATGAAGAAAATAAATAATCAAGAGGATAAGTTTATTTTCAATTAAAAAAAAAGCAGTAACCCGGTGTTACTGCTTTTTTTTTACAAAATAATAACCTGATATTCTTTTAAACCGGGTTTCTACTGTCCTATCTTTTCCAGTATTTGATCGTTCACGTCAAGTTTCAACGGGTTTATCTTATCGCCCCAGTATAACGTGGTATGTGGGAAAGGTATTTCTATACCCTTCTCGTCAAAGGCATTTTTCAGGCGTTTCCTGTATTCCCTGCCTATAGTCCATTGCTGGATAGGCTTGGTTTTTAGCCGTGCTTTAATCACCAGGGCACTATCGGCAAACTGATCCAGGCCAAAAATCTCGATAGGCTCCAGGATATTATTCTTGAATTCCTCATCATTTTGCAGCCCGTCGCCAACTTCTTTCATGATGGCCATCACCGTTTCCACGTCTTCCTTGTAGGCCACCCCGATATCGAATACCATGGCCGACCACTCTTTTGTCATGTTCGAGAGAGAATTGATCTTCCCGTTCTGGAACACGTGCACCACCCCGGAAAAATCCCGTAAGGTAATGGTACGCAACTCGATTTTCTCTACCAATCCGCCGGTGCCATTTATAATGGACACATCCCCGGTTCGTATCTGGTTCTCGAGCAGGATAAAAAAACCCGAGATAAAGTCCCGCACGAGCTCTTGCGCGCCAAAACCAACGGCCAAACCAATAATCCCTGCACTGGCAAGAATGGGGGCAATGTCTACCCCGAACTTTTTCAATGCAATCATGAAAAAGATGGCCCATAATACTATTTTCAACGTACCGTGCACGATACTGACCAAGGTATTGATACGTTTCTTAGCTTCGCCGGTATCCACGTCGCTATTTTTATCAGCCCGGTGCACCAAGGTTTTCTTTAATCTTTTCAATGAAAAACCAAGAAACCGGAAAGCCATGAAAATAATAATTATTAACACTATCAACCCGGGCAACTCGGTAAGGGCCCATTCTTGCAGGTTTTGTAATAAACTTTTCCAAAAACTATTTGTCAATACCTGTTCCATTGTTTATCGTTTTTATAAGTACGTCGCTAATCTATAACTTTCTTGTTATGGAGATAAATTTG
>CAZKIR010000008.1:9931-15428 GCA_964552835.1 uncultured Bacteroidales bacterium | reverse complement strand
AAAGATAGAAGCCAAACCTTTCCGGTTCTTATGATAGGAATTTACGTAAACGTAAAGCAATGTTATCAGTATAAAAGCCATTAAAGTATACATCATATTGATCTTGAACATGAAGTGTATTTATAGTAAAAAACTTGTCAAATATAATTTTTTTTTTGCCTTTCATTATCCACTAACCAACATCAAAAACATTCCCACTGTTTAATAAAGCTTGTACATTTTTAATATTGCTTAATTTCTTGTTTTGATCTATTTGTTGGTACAACTTGTCCTCGTACACGTCCTGGCAACGGCAATCGCGTATCACGCCCATGGCCACCGGAAAATCCGGCAATGTCATACGGGAAAGCATGTAATGGCGGGTATCGTCCCTGCGCCCCGTGTCATGGACCAGGATATCCTCTTCAGTTACCCCGTTTTTGCCAATTTCTACCCATGCTAACTTGGAACCCAGTTCAATGATCCCCTTGTTCCGGTTTTTTCCAAAAATCATGGGTTTTCCTTGCTCAAGGTAAAGAATATTGTCGTCCCTCACATCTTTCCCGGTAATTTCTGAATGCACCTTATTATTAAAAATCACGCAATTTTGAAATATCTCTACCAGGCTGGTGCCATCGTGTAACGCTGCTTTCTTGAACACTTGTGTCATCAATTTCGGATCCGTATCAATGGCCCTCGCGTAAAAAGTTCCTTGCGCACCCATGGCCAGTTCGCCAGGTAAAAAGGGGTTTTCTATGCTCCCGTCAGGAGTAGTCTTTGTCACGCTGCCCTTTGGGGTAGTAGGTGAGCATTGCCCCTTGGTAAGGCCATATATCTTGTTATTAAAAAGCAAAATATTCACGTTAATATTCCTTCTCAGGATATGGATAAAATGGTTTCCACCGATGGCCATAGAATCCCCGTCGCCGGTAACGATCCACACGCTAAGATCGGGATTGGAAACCTTGATGCCCGAGGCAACAGCCGGTGCCCTACCATGCAGGCTATGAAAACCGTAAGTATTAATATAATAAGGGAACCTGGAGGAACATCCGATTCCTGATACGAAAACCACCTTTTCTTTTTTACCCCTATTTCGGGCAAGGCATTCTTCACGGCTGCCAGTACAGCGTGCCCGCCACATCCCGGGCACCATTTTACCCGGGCCTCAAGGTTAAAATCTTTTTTATCGATTTTTCGCGTTTTTACTTGGTTTCCCATGATATGTCCTTTATTGTTTTCTTATTCTATTCCTTAACAAGGATATTTAAAAAAGCTTGTTTTAACTCGGATATCAAAAAAGGCAAGCCTTGGATTTTGTTGAATTGATAATAGGTAAAGCCTGGTAACTGCATTCGCAAGTAGTTAGCAAACTGTCCAGTATTGAGTTCACAAACGATTATTTTTTTAAAGCGCTTAAAAATTTCCCTGGTGTTTTTTGGCAAGGGCTGGATATAATTAAATTGGGCCAAGGCAATACTGTGCCCGGATTTGTTTAATTCATGCACGGCAGTGGTCAATGCCCCATAAGTACCGCCCCATCCTATTACCAGCAATTCTCCTTCCGTTTCGCCTTCTATTTCCAGTTCGGGAATAAAACCGGCAACCCTTTCTACCTTTTCTTTCCGGGTCTTCACCATCCATTCGTGGTTGAGTGGATCTTGAGAAACATCCCCTGTAATTTCAGCTTTCTCGAGCCCCCCTATCCTGTGCCGTAAACCTTCCTGTCCCGGGAGGGCCCATGATCGGGACAACTTTTCCGGGTCTCTCTTATAGGGCTTATAATCCTTGGCATTGTCTTGTACCAGCGGGGGATAAATATCAGGAAGCTTACTAACATCCGGGATTTCCCATAACTCGGAGCCATTGGCCAGATACCCATCAGATAATAAAATAACCGGGGTCATGTGTTCCATGGCCAATTTCGCCGCTTGGTAGGCAAAATGAAAACAATTGGCAGGGGTGGAAGCAGCCAGTACGATACAAGGACTTTCCCCGTTTCGCCCGTGAATGGCTTGCATCAAATCAGCTTGTTCGGTTTTAGTGGGCAAACCAGTAGAAGGCCCTCCGCGCTGCACATCTATCACTACCAGGGGCAACTCGGTAATAATGGCCAAGCCGATGGCTTCACTTTTCAATGCCAAGCCCGGGCCAGAAGTAGATGTAACGCCCAGGCGGCCCGAGAAACAGGCACCGATGGCCGCGCTAACCCCGGCTATCTCGTCTTCGGCCTGAAAGGCGATCACGTCAAGGTGTTTCATATCAGAGAGTTCTTGCAAAATTTCTGAAGCCGGGGTAATGGGATAGGAACCCAGGAAAAGTTTACGCCCGGAACGTTCAGAAGCTGCTATCAATCCCCAGGAAGCAGCAATGTTCCCGGTAATATTTCGAAATTTTCCTTTTTTATCCTTCGCCGGGTTCACCATGAAAGTTGTTCTCGTGGCTTCCACGGTTTCCGCGTAATTATACCCCGCTTGCAATACCGCGATATTGGCCTCCACCAATTTATGCTTATCTCTAAATTTCTTTCGCAGAAAACCTTCACCGATTTTTACATCCCTGTTAAACAACCAGTAAAGCACGCCAGTGATAAACTGGTTACGGGTTAAATCGGCTGTTTTTTGATCCAGCCCAAAGGGTTTCACGCTAGCCCAGCTAAGGTTGGTGATGGGCGCTTTAATTAACTGGTAACTATCAAGGGAATGATCATGTAAAGGGTCTTCCTCGTAACCAGCTTTTTTATAATGCTTGTTGTCAAAATTATCAATATCAATAATAATAATCGCCCCGTCTTTAATCCATTTCATGTTGGCTTTCAAGGCAGCGGGGTTCATGGCCACCAGCACGTCGGCCTTATCGCCGGGAGTTTGGATTTCTTTATGGCCGATGTGCACTTGAAAACCCGATACACCAGCAACCGTGCCTTCCGGGGCACGGATTTCAGCCGGGTAATCCGGGAAGGTAGACAGGTCATTTCCCGCGAAAGCAGATGTTTCGGAAAATTGATTGCCTGAAAATTGCATACCGTCACCAGAGTCACCGGCAAACTTGATCACCACCTCTTCCAACTCCACGACTCTACCATTCTTTTTAGACATAAAAATAAATTTTGAGGGTTCATGCCAATACATTGGCTTCTACAAAGGTATAAAAAATTAGATTGTATAAGCAGTGATATATATCATCCCCGGCAATCACGCGAGTTAATCTTGATATTCATTTGGTCATGAAATCCACAAATTGTATTTTTGGTTGTTTGAAAAAAAACATGTAGTCGCGGAAAAAACTAATTTATAGCATGCTAAAACGGATATTCAGGTTTTATCTTGAAGGGTTTAAAAACATGACATGGGGCAAAAGCTTGTGGGTTATTATCTTGATCAAGCTGTTCATCATGTTCGTTATCATGCGGGTATTTTTCATGAAAGATTTTCTGAACGAGCGCTACGGCACTGATGAAGAAAAAAGCAAGCATGTACTGGAAAGGTTAACGGAATAACTCATGACCTGGAAGCAATAAATTATAGTGTATTGAAAGATAAAGCATTTATTTCATGTCTTTTCATGATGGTCTTTTTCATTAAACACTATACATTCAATATTTTATACATATTATCAAAAAGGCACTAAATTATGATTGAAAATGTTGATTTAAGCCTCGTAAACTGGTCGAGGGCACAATTTGCCCTCACGGCCATTTACCACTGGCTTTTTGTCCCCCTCACCCTGGGGCTTTCTTTTATCATGGCCTTCATGGAAACCCTCTATTACAAGACAGGGAAAGAAGAATGGCGCAGGACAACCAAGTTTTGGATGAAACTTTTCGGGATTAATTTCGCCATTGGCGTGGCCACCGGCCTTATCCTGGAATTCGAATTTGGTACCAATTGGGCAAATTATTCTTGGTTCGTGGGCGACATTTTTGGTGCCCCCTTGGCCATAGAAGGAATTATGGCATTTTTCATGGAATCTACCTTTATCGCTGTCATGTTTTTCGGATGGGATAAGGTGAGCAAGAAATTCCATTTGGTTTCTACCTGGCTGGTAGCCCTGGGGGCCAACCTTTCTGCCTTGTGGATACTCGTGGCCAACGCCTGGATGATATATCCCGTGGGCATGAGGTTTAACCCGGACACCGCCCGGAACGAGATGATGAATTTCTGGGACGTGCTTCTTTCGCCTGTTGCCGTAAACAAGTTCTTGCATACCATTTCCTCAGGTTTCGTGCTGGCATCTATTTTCGTTGTCGGGGTAAGTGCGTGGTTCCTGCTGCAAAAAAGGGAAATAAAAATGGCCAAGAAAAGCATCGCCATCGCATCTGTTTTTGGCATCATCACTTCTATTTTTTTAATCTTCACCGGTGATGGGAGCGCACGCCGAATAGCCCGTGTCCAGCCCATGAAATTCGCCGCCATCGAGGGGCTTTACGAAGGGTACAAGGGCGTACCTTTAATTGCTATTGGACTAATGTCAAGAGGGGAAGACAAGGAAAATATCAAAGAAAGGTTCCATTTCAAGATAGAAATCCCGAACCTTTTATCATACATGGCCTACCTGGACCCCAACGCGTTTATACCCGGGATAAACGATATCCTATACGGGAACGAGGAACAAGGCCTATTACCAGCCCAGGAAAAAATTGAAAGGGGACGGTATGCCCGGAAGATATTAAAAGATTACAAGAAAGCCATTGACATGGGAGATACCGTGTCTAAAGATTCGCTGGCCGCGCTCTTCGACGATCCAACATTCCTGGATGAAAATTTTCGATACTTTGGCTACGGGTTCTTGAATGATATTAACAGTTTAGTACCTAACGTGCCCCTGACTTTTTATAGTTTTCACGTGATGGTTATGCTGGGTTTTTATTTCCTGGGCTTTCTTGTTTTGGCCCTATATTTCTCACTAAAGGACATGCTGGAAAGAAGGCGCTGGTTTTTACGGGTGGCCCTTTTTACTATACCACTGGCTTACCTGGCCACTATACTGGGTTGGGTAGTGGCCGAGGTGGGCAGGCAGCCCTGGACGATACAAGACCTCTTGCCCACGGTAGCGGCCGTATCACAAATAGACGCCAGTGCCGTGCAGCTCACTTTCGCCCTTTTTGCCATTATCTTTACTGCCTTACTGATTGCAGAAGTGCGGATCATGACCAAACAAATCAAAATAGGACCTAAAGAAGGAGGAAAATAAAATGTTTGAAACTTTTTCACACCTTTTTTTACAACAATACTGGTGGATTATCATTTCGTTATTGGCAAGCTTACTGGTATTTTTAATGTTCGTACAAGGTGGGCAAACCCTGTTTTATACCATGGGCAAGGACAAGGACGAGCGATCCATGCTCATCAACGTGCTGGGACGGAAATGGGAAACCACCTTTACCACCTTGGTAACCTTTGGCGGGGCTTTTTTCGCTTCCTTTCCCTTATTTTATGCCACCAGCTTTGGCGGGGCCTATTGGTTATGGATGCTTATTCTTTTTTCCTTTATTATCCAGGCCATCTCTTACGAATAC
>CAZKIR010000008.1:0-9921 GCA_964552835.1 uncultured Bacteroidales bacterium | reverse complement strand
GGGTCAACGTACTTATGAAACCTTTTTATTTATCAACGGGAGTTTCGGGCCATTTTTACTGGGTGTTGCCGTTGGCACTTTTTTTTCAGGTTCGCCATTCCTGGTCAACGAGATGAATTCCTCGGCCTGGCAAACTTCTTTTCATGGTTTGGAAGCTTTGGTCAAATTGCCCAACCTATTGCTGGGAGTATCCGTGCTATTATTGACCCGGATCCTGGGTATCCAGTATTTTACCCGTAATGTTGATTCACCAGAAATCGAGCAAAGATGCCGAAAACACATGCTTTACAATGCCATTTTTTTTGTCTTGTTTTTCGTGGCATTCACGGTTTGGCTTCTCATGAAAGATGGTTATGCCTATAATCCGGCAAACGGAAAAGTGTTCATGGAACCCCACAAATACTTGCACAACCTCGTTGAAATGCCTTTAGTAGGCATGCTGTTCGTGGCAGGAGTGGTTTCAGTATTACTTGGTATTTACATCACGGTTGCCCGTGAAAAAAACGCCAATGGCATATGGTTCACGGCCCCGGGGACAGTAATTACCGTGTTCAGTTTATTCTTGATTGCCGGGTTTAACCATACGGCCTATTACCCTTCCACCTACGATATTCAAAGTTCATTGACAATACAAAACAGTTCGTCAAGCCATTATACATTGATCATCATGAGTTATGCCTCGTTAATGGTGCCCTTCGTGGGGGCATACATTACCTATGCCTGGCGGGCAATAAACAAGAAAAAAATTGACAAAGCTGAAATACAAGGCAACGGGCACAAGTATTAATTAATGCAATTTTAAAAAAAACGCGAAAATCATGGAAATAAATTATCTTGAATCGGTTTTATGGTTATTAAGCTGGCCGGCCCTTATCATCCTTTCATACTATATCGTTAAATTCGTGATAAAGAAACTGGAAGCTAAAATTGATCAAGAAGAGAAAAAAGCGTAAACATGGGGGATAATATGATTAAAAGAAAATGATTCAGGTGTGGCGCCAATTTCATCGTCATCGCCATCGTTTATATTTGATCAATATTGAATGTTTAGCACCCTGTAAACCCTTCTATCAATAAGCCTGCTCCCTGGGTATATTCTGCAGCTCGTTGCGGATTTCCCCCTTCATATTTTGGGAATATATTTTTATCCTTTTAAAAATTTCCGCCGAATTTTCCGGTAAATCCTGGATAATTTCATCATGGTGCATCTCGCTTTTAATAAAAGCTTCAAGCACTCCGCCACTGGGGGCCATGCTAACGCGGGTGCCAAATTCAACGTAGGGATAATCGTCAATATTGGCCGGCACCCCTTTCACGTATTCTTTTACTTGTTCGCTTGTCATTAACGAGCGGGCCAATAACTGTTCCGGGTTAAAAACGTCCACGTCCGCGAAATCACTTCGAATAGCCGGGTATTTCATGCGTTTTTTAAGCAATTTATAATCAATCGCGTGTTCACCTTTTGAACCCACCATCAAACTAACCCCGCGATTCACGTACCACAAGCTCGCGTTTGGGAAAACCGAGACAAAAGCTTTTAACAATCCCTGGAATTCTTTCTCGGTAAGCCAATTCGTCGGCATCCACTGGCAAACTGTACCGCCATTTTTTAGTTTTGGCAAGCAGGCCTCGTAATATTCTTTGGTGTATAAATTATTTCCGTGCCTGGGATGGATAGCATCGCAAGTAATCACGTCATATTTTTCTTCTGTACGTTGCAGCCAGCTCCGACCGTCATCAATGATTAGCCGTAGCTTTTCATTTTGTATCAAGTTATCGTTCACCAGGGAAAAATATTGAGCCGAGGCATGGATTACCAAGGGGCAAATTTCTACCACGTTAATGCTGTCAATCCTGGGCATATCAAATGTGCTCGCCGTTACGCCCAAACCAAAACCCAGTACCAACACGCTATTTGGGGCCGTGTTAAAAAAATAGGGCATGTATGCCAACATCCGGTGCGAGCGCAAATCATCCACGGTATTGTACGCGAAAAGCACCCCGTTAATAGATAAGGCTTTGTACCCGAGTGGGTAGGCATGGACTGAAACCGTACCGCAGGTGCCCTCGTTATAATAAATTAACTCCTCGCCCGGGATTTTTCCAAGTTTGGTTTTAAAATCCGATCCCTTGGGCATGAAGGCCAGGGCAGGGATAACAAGCAAAAGGATGAAGATGAATAAACCATGTTTAAGCTTGGCCGTCTCGGAAGGGTTAAAATAAATTACAGCGTAACCAATGACGAGGTTTATTACCACGACCAACAAAAAAGCATTTTGCGAACCCATGGCAGGCAAAAGGACAAAACCAGCCACGAAAGCCCCCAAGATGGAACCAACCGTATCCAGCAAACCCATCCTTCCTATTTTTTTCCCAACCTGGCCCAGGTTATTAACATATATTTTACTGACCAAGGGAAAAGTAACCCCCATTAACACAACGGGTAATAACAAAAAAACAAAAATACCGGCATATTCCCACACGGGGTTAATGCCCGCCACCTTGAATTCACGGGTGGCTAAAAGCGAAGGCATAAGCCATTTGGCCGCCAGCAATTGAAAAAGGGAAAGGATCCCAATCCCAATTTCTAACAATCCCAGCAACCTGACTTTTCTCCGAATTTTATCAAGAAAACGATAAGTTACCAAGGCCCCCAGGGACAAGCCAAAAATATAAGACGCGATAATGGCCGTGCTCAGGTACACGGATTTATCATAAGAAAACTCAGTCATTACACGGGTCCATAGCACCTCATAGGCTAAGGTGGTAAACCCCTCGATAATAAAAACCCATAATACAAGTTTTATTAAAAATGGAGGAACCTTCCCCCCTTTTTCCATGCTGGCAGCCCCTCTTTCTTCTGGTTGAGCGACTAGAGGAAGTGGGGCATACATTTTTTTCCCGGTAAGGTAATAGAGGACAAGTATGAAAACCGCGTTCAGCAGGTTTATCAAGGCAGCCAGGTGTAAAGATTGGGTAATGCCGAAGGAACGGATAAGCACGAACCCGGTAAGCAAACAACCAATGACGGCGCCCAGGTTGTTCAAGGTATAAAGCCTGCCCACGCGAAACCCGATAGTCCGAAGGTCTTTGATAGCTATCTTGATAATGACCGGCAGGGTGCCGCCGATTAAAGAAGCCGGTACAATCAAAAATAAGAACGAGAACAGGAAACGAGAAAAATAAATAGCTTGCCCACCTAGTTCAAGGTTATGAGCGGTGGAAAGGTATAGGTCATTAAAACAACCGAACAAGGTATGAAAAAACAAAGCAAAAAGTCCTATACCTGTTTCCAGGATAGCAAACAAGAAATAGGGGTTATACCGGTCCGAGAGGCGGCCAAGAACGTAACTGCCCAAGGCCAAACCGGCCATGAAGGACGTTAGCACGGCACTTACCGAATGTACTTGCAAACCGAACAAATGACCAAATTCACGGATCCAGATAATCTGGTATAACAAGGCTGTAAGACCTGATAAAAAAATTATTAACAGTAAAACAAGTTGAAAAGGATTTGTTTTTTTCATAATACGGCCCTTGCAAGAATTTTTTCTACCCAACCCCTTTTTAGAAGTGTTTTTATTCAAGCCCAAATATATATTGTTTAACTTATATTTGCAAGCTGAAACACCTTACCTGACTTATTTATAAATTTGGCTAGAAACACCTGTTAAAAAATGAAAAAATTACAATCCAAGTTAATCCATGGCGGGCTAGAAAACCCGAACGCGTCTTTTCGCAGTTTAAAAACCCCGGTATATGACTCCGTTTCTTTTGATTTCGCGGATGCAGAATCCATGGAAGACGCGTTTGAAGGCCGGGGCGGCGGTTATTTTTATTCACGGGTCTCGAACCCAACCGTTAGTGAGCTTGAAAATCGCATGAAGCTCTTCACGGGGGCTAATGATTGCCTTTGCGTGAGTTCGGGCATGGCCGCCATTACCAGTGCTATCCTTACCATTTGCTCGGAAGGGGACAACATCATCACCTCCAGCTACCTGTTTGGCAATACCTACTCTCTATTCGACAAGACCCTGCGGCCATTTGGCATTGAAACCCGTTTCGTGGACCTGGAAAACATGGAAGAAATTTCCCAACATATTGACAACAATACCCGGTGCCTGTTTCTCGAGATGGTTACCAACCCACAACTAATTGTTTATGATGTGGAACGGATAGCGGAATTGGCCAAGCAAAAAAATATACCCCTGATGGTCGACAATAGCGTGCTCACGCCTTATCTTTTCGACGTGAAGCCATATCCCGTGGATGTGGAAGTAATATCTACCACCAAGTTTATCTCGGGAGGGGCCACTTCCGTGGGAGGCTGCGTACTAAGTTATGATACAGGTAAGTGGGAAAAGGTGCCAAAACTGAAAAAAGCATATAAACAATTCGGCAAAGAGGCATTTGCCAAGTTGATGCGAAAAGAAATATACCGGAATACCGGTTGCTGCCAATCCCCCAATAATGCTTACTTACAACTACTAGGCCTGGAAACCTTGCCCACGCGGGTTGACCGCATCATGAAAAATACCCTGGAAACTGCTAAATTCCTCGAGCAACATGGAAAAGTCATTTCCGTTCATTATCCTTCGCTGGAAAGCTCCCCTTACCACGCCCTGGCCTCTAAGTATTTACCAAATGGGGCGGGCAGCTTGATTAATTTTGAGCTGGCCTCCAAAGAAACCTGTTACGGGTTTATGAACAGGCTGCAAATGATACGGCGCGGGACAAATTTTTGCGACAACAAGTCCATGATCATCCATCCCGGTTCGACCATTTTTTGCGAGTATAACCAGGAAGAAAAGGACAACATGCGGATCAATGACGGAATGTTACGCCTATCGGTAGGATTAGAAGATATCGATGACATACGGGAGGATATTGAAAGGGGGTTGAGGAATATGTAAAATGGCTTTTTAATTTTCCCTATATTACTAAGTACCATTTTGGTTTTCAATAAATAAAACTGTTATATTTTACACCATTCGCTTAAATACATTGCTTTAAAAAAAGCATGGTATTAACCTAAGAGAAAACATGGTGGGGGCAACAATAGCCCAACGCGATAAAAAAGATTGACTATAGCAACTACCTGCCCCTCGGGACACCGTAGATGGGAAGGAAGAGATAAACAAATCAGCATCAACGATAACCCCGTCAAGGCCAAGATGGCCGACAGCAAGACCACATCCTATAGTGTTGATATTACCATCTCAAGGTTTCCCGTTCTTGAACTGGGCAATTTATTAAGTACCATAAAACAACACCCGGTCATCAGCAGCCCGTTTATGGATGACCAAAAAAAAGCCAGATGTTTTTTCAAACACCTGGCCCCTGCCTGATTGGCAGTCCAAACTAACTACTAACTAATAACTACTTACTACTAACTAAAAGCGCTATTATTCCAGAAAAAAAATTTGTTTCAGCCAAATTATATACAAATAGATTATTAAATGATCATCTCGGAGTTACCAATTATACCCGAAAAAAAATCTATTATAATATGCTTATCTCAAATGGTAAAAAACAAAAATCGTGCATTAGCGTTTCATGACTTTTAATGAACCTTTCTTATTAACTCGTACCAAATAAATTCCATTGCCAAGAGCATTAAGGTTCAACTCATTTACATTATTAGCAGAAAGAACCTTAGTGCCAATAAGGCTGAACACTTCAAGATTGGCAGACTTATCTTTCACATACACTATATTATTTGCAAAGTAAACTGATTCCTTAATATCGTCAATTTCAGAAATATTGTTTGCAGCTGGTTCTAAAACAGCTTGCCCGGCATAATAGTTAGATGCATAAACATTGTTCTTATCAGAAGACCAGCAAAATGAAACATTTTCACCACCCACTTCTGCATTAGATTTGATATCCAACGAGAAAACATCTCCAATTTGCAATGTGGCACGATCACCGTCTGGCAGGTATTCATCTACAGGATAGCTCAAAACACCATTTTCCTTATCAAAATCCATGGGTAATACAGCACGTGTAATTCCATCTGATGTTTCCCACAGCATGAGATCCTCTAAATTCCCAAAAGCATCAAACCCAACCTGGTTTCTGCCCCATTCACCAGTATTACCTATAGAGCAATCATGACTTGTAACTTCACCATCTTTAAACCATGTCTTACCACCGCCTAATTCAGCATAACGAGCATAGGCCATATTTTGCATAGCCATATTTTCATCTTCAACACCCTGTTCATAAGTAGGTTCATGGCGAAATACCCCTTCGTCTTCATTATATCCGGCAATCTGTGGCATAACTTCAAAGGACAGGGTTCCGTCGTCAACTTGATTATCGGTATCATAATACTTCAACAAAAAATAGACATTATACCCGTCGTGGAAAGCTTTCCACTGGCCGCCAAAGGTATTTCCCGAATTTATATCGTAAAGATCGCCACCAGCATCAGTTACCACCTTAGAAATATTAAATGCTTCTGGCAATTCATTCCAAGCCGCATCAAAAGTTCCCGCATCCATAACTGTCAAGTCCTTTTGAGGGATAGATGCCTCTAGGTAATCATAGGGGTTCTCGGAGTAACCAACGGTATCAGTATAATCGGGTTCGTTTGCCCAGTTCACCCAGTTAACTGCTGTAAAAGCCTGACCAAAAGAGCTGGTCACGATCATAATCGATAAAAATAGTAAACTTGTTTTTTTCATAATATAAATTTTTAGTTAAAAAATAATTTTATTCTGTCCATGCTACAAATATATTTTGAATCGATGTGCTGTAGGGAGTATGTTTCGTTCTCATGGGTATACTTTTTATCAAACAAGAAAAAAGCTTGTCTCGAATTAGTGACATTTTCGTTCAGGATACACCGTAATAATCAAGTGTTCAAATTGTTAAAAAGGCAACATATTAACCTTGGCAGGTATATATAAAAAGAGCTTATCATTAACTGATAAGCTCTTAAAAAAGGAAACTACAAACTAATACCAAACTACTAATATGTATTTCAACGAGTATCTTTTTCTTAAACTGTCTATTTCAAAAAGAAATATCACGTAAGCATAATCTATTGCCCAGGACCACTATTACTTCAAAACTTAAAAAAGTAAAGTGTTAACGTTTTACGACTTTAATGGTGCCTTTATTATCAACTCGTACTAAATATATTCCATTGTCAAGCGCATTAAGATTCAGTTTACTTACATTATCGGCAGAAAGCACTTTAGTTCCTGTTATGCTGTATACTTCAAGATTGGCAGACTTTTCTTTTACATAAACTATATTGTTTGTAAAATAAACAAACTCTTCAATGTCATCCATGTTTGAGATATTGCTTGCAGCCGGTTCTAAAACAGCGTGACCGGCATAATAGGTAGATGCCCATACAACGCCCTTATTAGCAGACCAGTTATAAGCAACCGTTTTGCCACCAACTTTTGCGTTCGTCATAATATCAAACGAGAAAATATCTCCAATTTGTAATGCAGCGCGATCACCGTCGGGCAGATATTCGTCTATAGGATAGGACAAAACGCCATCTTTAGTATCAAAATCCATTGGCAACACAGCACGTATAACGCCACCTGTTTTTTCCCAAAACATAAGGTCCTTTACATTATCATAAGCATTAAATCCATGGTCGTTTCTACCCCAGTCACCACCTATGCCAATTGAACAATCATGGCTTGTAACTTCTCCGTTATCAAATACGGTCTTGCCACCGCCTAATGCAACATAACGGGCATAGGCCATATTTTTAACCTTCATGTCATTATCTGCCACCCCCTGTTCAAAAGTGGGTTCATGGCGAAAAAAACCTTCGGTTTCATTGTATCCGGCGAGTTGTAGCATAACTTCATACACAAAGGTTCCATCATCCACATGATTGTCGGTATCAATAAACTTCAACAAGAAATAGACAACATACCCATCATGAAAGGCTTTCCAATGCCCGCCAAAGGTATTTCCGGAACCTAAATCGAAAAGATCGCCACCATCAACATTTCCTGGTTTAGAAATATTAAATGCCTCAGGCAATTCCTCCCAGGCAGCATCAAAAGTTCCTGCATCCATAACTGTCAGGTTTTTTAGAGGGATAGACGCTTCCTCTCTGTCGTCGTAGGGGAACTCAGCGTAGCCAATGGTATCTTCATAGGCAGGCTCTTCTGCCCAATTAATCCAGTTTACCGCTGTAAAAGCCTGACCAAAAGAGATAGTTCCACTAATAATAAATAGAAGTAGTAAACTTACATTTTTCATAAATTGATAGTTTTAGGTTAGAAAATAATTTCATAAAATTCGATATAAATATATGCTGCAGCAGGAATTTACTGGGGCAAGTTTTATTCTTTAAAGCGTAAATTTTTAACAGAGAACTAAAACCAGTGTCTCGAATCAGTGTTATTTTTGTTCAGAAAGGGGAGTATTTAAATCTAATATTACAACTTTACATCCTAATCTTGGAAGTGGTGTTTATATTATTTCATAAAGTTGTAGTTCAGGAACAATCAAACAAAAATTAGTTATTGTAGGCAAATAGTGATAATCTATTCTTTGTGGCCCTACCGGGAATGACATTCTTTGTAGGGCCATAATTCAAAATATTAAAAAGATAAAGTATGAGAACAATTTTAGTCTTACTTGCTTGTGTTTTAACGATATTGTCATCATGCAGGCAAAACGGTTTCAATGATGAGCAGTTTAAATTCAAACTGGAAGATGGTGCAATTATCGTTTCAAACCTCCAAACAACTTACAGGCTTGAGACCATTCGTTCGGACATAGTAAAAACAACTTTTTTGCCAAATGCAGAAGAGATAACTGATAAACCTTCATACTTCATAGTCCTTGAAAAAGAAAAAGGGGCAGGTTTTAAAGTTGATGAATTTGATGATAAACTGCAATTACAAACCGGGGAAATGATTGTTGAAATCACGAAGTCTCCATTTGTGGTTAATTATTATAACAACAAAAAAGAACCAATTTTAATCACTTCAAAAACACTAACAGACTCTGTCGGTTACAAAACAATGCATTTCCATACCCCATCCAATGAACGATTTTATGGGATGGGGCAAAAAAGTATACCCGTTAACAGAAGAGGCTATGCTTTTGATACACGAAATTTTCATGTTGGAGGTTATACAAAAGAGTATGCAACCATGCAGGTCAACATACCTTATATATACACATCGGGCAATTACGGAGTGTTTTTCGATAATACATATACCGGATATTTCGATTTGGCAAAATCCAATCCGGAGGAATGGTCGTACAGGGTTGACGGGGGAAATTATGCTTATTTTGTAACCATTGGCGAAAACCTACTGGAATTACAAAATAAATACTATGATTTAACTGGTTACCCAACCATTCCGCCTAAATAGACACTGGGACTAATGCAAAGCAAATGCGGGTATATTGATGAAATGGAAGTGTACTCAGTCATAGAAGAATTCGAAAAGCATAATTTGCCATTAGATGCTATTATCTTAGATGCATTCTGGTTTGGCGGATATGGGGATGATTATCCACAGAATATGGGGAATTTTACGTGGTTGAAGGAGCACTTCCCAAACCCAAAGGCTTATATGGAAAAGTTAAAACAAAAAGGAATCAAAACACTTACAATTAACGAGCCTCAGATTAATTTAAATTCGGAGAATCATTCTTTTTTAGCTGAGAAAGACTGGCTAATGAAAGTCGATGGCGAACCTTTCATTCAAAGCTCTTTTTGGGCAGGAAGCGCATCTTTGCTCGACTTAAGCAATCCCGAAGCACAAGATTGGCTATGGAAAAAGCAAAAAGCAAATGTTGAACTGGGACTTGATGCATTTTGGGTAGATTTAACCGAACCCGATGTTTCCACCCCCGAAGGACAATTTCATTTAGGGGAAGAACCCAAAATTCATAATATTTATAGTCTTCTTTTTGCCAAAA
>CAZKIR010000007.1:19184-24394 GCA_964552835.1 uncultured Bacteroidales bacterium | reverse complement strand
GGCCTTTTGGCACGGTGGGGCGATACCAGTATCCATTCGCCTGTAAGGGGGTTAAACCGCCTGTGCGGATGGTCTTCCCACGAAAAATTTCTCATCTCTATTTAATCCTTTTGGTCCCTTCACCAATTTCAGCAATATAAAATTCAGGGGTTAAATTCGTTTTGGCCTGGTAATTTTTACCTACCACCTCTATGAAAAGATCCACGGCACTTTCCCTTACCAGGGAAACCGTACAACCGCCAAAACCGGCACCGGTCATCCGCGATCCAAGCACGCCGTCGATTTTACGGGCTTCTTCTACCAGGGTATCCAGTTCAAACCCGGTAACCTCGTAATAATCCCGCAAGGAATCATGCGATTGGTCCATTAACTCGCCAAAACGCTCCATGTTCCCTTTTTTCAGTGCACCTACTGCCTCTAACACGCGCTCATCTTCAGATATCACGTGCAATGCCCTGCGCCGGACTGTTTTATCCGGTATCAAACCCTGTATTTCTTTAAATTTTTCCAATGGGATTTTTCCAAGGAAATTAAATTTTTCATCCCCCTTGTTCAATTGCTCCAACGCGGTATCACATTCCGAGCGCCGCTCGTTATATTTTGATTCAGTAAGCTTCCGGGGTTTATTGGTATTAGAAATAACAAGTTTCAGGTTATCAAGTTCTACCGGGACATTCTCGTATTCCAGGGTTTCACAGTCCAGGAACACGGCCGTGTCTTTCTTGCCCATACCCACGGCAAACTGGTCCATGATGCCACAATTCATGCCAACAAACTCATTTTCTGCCTTTTGACCAATTTTCACCAGTTCGATCATGGGCAATTGCATCTGGTATAAATCATTTAAGGCAAACCCTGTAACCAATTCAATGGAAGCCGATGATGAAAGGCCTGCCCCGTTGGGAATATTCCCGGAGTAAAACAAATCCATTCCTTTTGGTTGTAAACCTTTCTTTTTCATCTGATCAAAGATGCCCAGGGGATAATTTACCCATTCCCCTCCATGCTTGTTTTCAAGCTGATCAAGCGGGATGGTGGCCTTGTAATCAAAATTGGCGGTGGCCATTTTCACGTTGTCCGTGCCCGATAAGCGGGCGATTAAAAAAGTTCCGAAATCCAAGGGGCATGGAAAAACAAATCCGCCGTTATAATCGGTATGTTCCCCGATCAAGTTCACACGGCCCGGGGCAAAATAATACCGTTCTGTTCCGTTTAAAGGGCCGTAGTGTTCCTGAAATTTCTCTTCCATTTCCTTGATTACATCTGTATTGACCATAGTTGCAATAGTGTCTGAATCCATAATTAAAAGGTATTTTCTAAATGATATTAATTTCGTGTAAAGATAACATGAATTTTTAAAAATTTAATGTTCAAGCAAACTTGAAAAGGGGACAAAACTTTTTAAAAATTATTTATGCCTATCCTGCAGCACTTTATCCACATCATACAAGGATTTGTTTTTCGCCGTGAGCAAGACGATCAAGTGGTACATAAGGTCGGCGGCCTCGTTCAAGAATAAATCGTCGTCCGAATCCTTAGCCTCGATCACGAGTTCCACGGCTTCTTCCCCAAGTTTTTGGGCCATCTTGTTTATTCCTTTCCTGAAAAGCTTAGTCGTGTAGGAACCCTCGGGCATTTCTTCCTTTCGTTTAGTAATAAAATCCTGCAAGTGTGCCATAAAATCAATACTGCCCTTGTTTTCCTCGAAAAAGCACGTGTCGGCACCCGTGTGGCATACAGGTCCTGTTGGGTTAGCCTTGATAAGCAAGGTATCTTTGTCGCAATCTTCCCTAACTTCCACTACCTTCAGGTAATTCCCACTGGTTTCCCCTTTGGTCCACAACCTGTTTTTCGATCGGCTATAAAATGTCACTACTCCTTCCTTCCTGGTTTTTTCCAAGGCCTCTTGGTTCATGAAACCCAACATTAATACCTTTTTCGTGTTGGCATCCTGCACGATCGCGGGAATTAACCCGTTCAATTTTTCAAAATCCATAATTCCGGTCCGTTTTTATTTTTTTATGAACAAATACTAATTATAACCTCACTTCAATCCCTTTTTCTTTTAAATAATTTTTCAAATCAGGAATAGCAATTTCCTTAAAATGAAAAATACTGGCTGCCAGGCCAGCGTCTGCTTTGCCCCTGGTGAACACTTCGGCAAAATGCTCCATGTTCCCGGCACCGCCCGAGGCAATAACAGGAATTGACAAGGAAGCGGACAATCCAGCCAAGGCCTCGCAGGCAAAACCATTTTTGGTGCCATCATGGTTCATAGATGTAAACAAGATTTCTCCCGCGCCCCTTTCTTCGGCTTCCTTGGCCCAGGAAAACAGTTCTTTATCGGTTGGGATACGCCCCCCGTTCACGAATACGGTCCATTTTCCTTCCTTATATTGGGCATCAATGGCCACCACGCAAAACTGGCTACCAAAGTTCAAGGCGACCTGGTCGATCAAACCAGGCTGCCTTACCACGGCCGAGTTAATCGATAATTTATCTGCCCCGGCGGCCAACAATACTTCCGCGTCTTTTAACTCGCTTACCCCACCGCCCACGGTAAAGGGGATATTTATATTTTCGGCTATCCGCTTGACCAAGGCCGATAAAGTTTTACGCTTCTCGTGCGAGGCCGTGATATCCAAAAAAACCAACTCGTCAGCTCCTTGTTCGGCATACAAGGCGCCCAGCTCCACTGGATCGCCCACCTTTCGGATATTTAAAAAATTCACCCCTTTCACGGTCTGCCCGTCTTTAATATCCAGGCAAGGCACGATTCTTTTTGCCAACATAACTAAGGTTTTAAATATGGTTTCAATTCATGCAATTTTATCCTGCCCTCGTATATCGCTTTCCCGATAATAACCCCGAAAATATCCATTTGGTCCAACTGCTCCACTTCCGAGATATCAGCCAGTCCTCCACTCGCTATAATTTGCAAGCCGGGGAATTTCGCTTGTAGTTCCTGGTATAAATCCGTGGAGGTGCCTTCTAACATGCCATCTTTGCTTATATCCGTGCACAGGACCTTGCTTACCCCCATTTTCACGAAATAATCCACGAAATCCTCAAGGCTTAGTTCCGTTACATCATACCAGCCACTAATGGCAATCTTTCCTCCAAGAACATCGGCTCCCAGTATGATCCTTCCCGATCCGTATTTTTTAAGCCATGAAATAAACAGCTCCTTATTTTTTACCGCCACGCTACCAATAGTGGCCATGGCGGCACCAGCGTTAAATACTCTATGAATATCCGTGTTTGATTTAATGCCCCCACCAAAATCTATCTCCAAACTTGTATTCGTGGCAATTTCTTCCAATACCGGAAGGTTCACCACGTGCTGGTCTTTTGCCCCGTCCAAATCAACCAGGTGCAGGCGCTTGATCCCGACATCTTCAAATTGTTTCGCGACATCCAGGGGGGAATCGTTATACACGGTTTTTTGTTGGTAATCACCTTTCTGGAGGCGTACACATTTCCCGTCAATCAAGTCAATAGCAGGAATAATCTCTATCATAATGCTAAAAAGTTTTTTAGTATGCTTTCTCCCACGGGGCCACTTTTTTCAGGATGGAACTGGGTGGCAAAATAATTATCTTTCTGTATAGCTGAACTATATGGATGAATATAATTTGTGGCTGAGATCGTGTACCGGCTTGATGGCACGTAATAACTATGCACGAAATACACGTACTCGTTTTCCAATCCCTCGTCAAAAAGCGGACTTTTCACGTTTTGCAAGCTGTTCCACCCCATATGTGGCACTTTGACATTTTCTCCTTTACTTTCCGGGGGGATAAATTTTTTCACTGTCTCGTCAAAAATCCCGATGCAAGGGGTATCGTTTTCTTCAGAGTGGGCACACAAGAGTTGCATGCCCAAGCAAATGCCCAGCACGGGCTGTCTTAGTTGGCGGATTAGATTATCAAGCCCGGCCGAGCGCAAATAATTCATCGTGGTACTGGCCTCGCCCACGCCCGGGAAAATCACTTTGTCGGCCGATTTAATCTCTTCATGGTCGTTTGTGAGCAATGGTGCTATACCCAGCCTTCGCAAGGCAAATTCCACGGACATGATATTCCCGGCGTTATATTTAATAATTACAGTTTTCATGATATTTTTTTATAACATTCCTTTCGTACTAGGCAAAGAATCATTAAAAATTTCTTTACGGATAGCCCTTTTTATGGCCCTGGCCAGGGCTTTGAATATAGCTTCAATCTTGTGGTGCTCGTTTGCCCCTTCGGCTTTGATGTTGAGGTTGCATTTCGCGTTGTCGGAAAAAGACTTGAAAAAATGCAGGAACATTTCGGTGGGCATGTCGCCCACTTTCTCGCGTTTGAATTCAGCGTCCCAAACCAGCCAAGGCCTACCCCCAAAATCAATGGCCACTTGTGCCAGGCAATCATCCATGGGCAACATGAAACCGTAACGTTCCACGCCCCTTTTATCGCCCAGGGCCTTGTAAAAAGCCTCGCCCAGGGCAATGGCCGTGTCTTCGATGGTATGGTGCTCGTCTACATCTAAATCGCCTTTTACCCGGATTTTCAGGTTACATCCCGAGTGCCGGGCAATTTGTTCCAACATGTGGTCGAAAAAATTCAAACCGGTTGAAATATCTACTTTTCCTTTTCCATCCAGATCAAGGGCTATGTAAATATCCGTTTCTCCCGTTTTCCGGGAAACGCTTACAAGCCGTTGTTCAGTGGCCAGGAATTTCACGATATCGTCCCAATGCTTGGTAGCAAGGGTTAAGGCTTCCTTTTCTTTGCTTGAAAGCGGGGCTACAATATCCTTCTCGCCCAGCAGGATAGCCTTTGCCCCCAGGTTAGCGGCCAACTGCACATCAGTGGCACGGTCCCCGATCACGAAGGAGTTTTCAAGGTCATACCCCCCCTTAAAATATTCTTGTAGCATGGCAGTACCAGGTTTCCTGCCAGGATGGTTTTCAATGGGCAAGGAGGTATCGATATGAATGGCAGTGAACCTTATCCCCTCCCCTTTCAAAGTTTCGAGCATCAAATCTTGAAGCGGCGTGAAAACTTCCATGGGATATTTTTCAGTGCCCAGGCCATCTTGGTTTGTCACCATTACCATCTCGTAATCCAAATGTTTTTGAATTTGGTAAAGGCACCGGATTACACCAGGGAAGAATCGAAATTTTTCTACCGAATCTACCTGGTAATCAACGGGTGGTTCAATTAAAA
>CAZKIR010000007.1:13607-19174 GCA_964552835.1 uncultured Bacteroidales bacterium | reverse complement strand
AACCGTCCCATCCCGGTCAATAAACAATATTTTTTTCTTCATGCTAAATGGATTGAAGAACTCTTTTTTACTTGTTAATTTTCCCCGGCTTTTTCCTCGTAATCACGCAAGGCACTCACGAGCAATGTATTTTCAGCCCTCGTGCCCACGGTTACCCGGAGGCAATTCTCGCACAGGCTTACCTTGCTCCTGTCGCGTACGATCACGAGCCGGGATACCAGGTAATCATAGATTGACCGCGCGTTATCAACTTTTATTAATAAAAAATTCGCGTCAGAAGGGTAAATTTTCTTAACCATTTTCAAGCTGCCCAAAACTTTTCTTAATTCTTCCCGGTCTTTTAAAATCGTTTCTACCCATTGGTCTTTTTCCTGCACCTGGTCCAATTTTTCAAATGCTTTTTTGGCCGTGAGGATGTTCACGTTGTAAGGGTATTTAATCTTGTTGAACAGGGATACCACTTCCTCGCTTGCAAACGCGCAGCCCAACCGTATGCCTGCCAAGCCCCAGGCTTTGGAAAAAGTTTGTAGCACGATCAGGTTCGGGTAGTTTTTGATGTCGCCCAGGAAAGAATTTTCGGGGGAAAAATCTATATAAGCTTCATCCAACACCACCATCCCGTCAAAATGCCGGATAACCTGGATCACGGCGTCCCGGCTTAAACAATTAGAACTTGGGTTATTGGGCGAGCATAACATGATAAGCTTTACTGTATCATCAACGGCTTCCAGCATTTTCCCCGCGTCAAGCTGAAAATCCGGGCTAAGCTTTACCTTTTTTACTTCCACGTTATTGACCCCTGCACAAACCTTGTACATCCCGTAGGTGGGGTCAATGGTTATCATCTTGTGCTGGCCGGGCTCACAAAATATACGAAACACCAGATCAATGGCTTCATCACTACCATTGCCCAGGAAGACCTGGCCAGGTTTCAGCCCTTTCAACTGGCCAATCTTCTTTTTCAACTCGATATGCAAGGGATCGGGGTACCGGTTATAAGGGCCATTGTACGGGTTTTCGTTAGCATCCAGCAAAATGGCCTGGTTTCCTTTAAACTCGTCCCTTGCCGAAGAGTATGGTTCCAATTCTTTTATGTTTGGCCTAACAATTTTATCTAATGAAAACATGGTCATGCTTTGTATTATAAATCTTTTTTAATACGAATGCTTACCGCGTTCTTGTGGGCATCCAGTCGTTCGGTGGCAGCCATTTCCTCGATGACTGGCCCCAGTAGTTCCAAGCCTTCCTTGGTTACTTCCTGAAAAGTAATTTTCTTCACGTACGCGTCCAGGTTTAATCCCCCTTGAACCCGAGCGTACCCGTTAGTGGGCAAGGTATGGTTGGTACCGGAAGCATAATCGCCCGCGCTCTCGGGCGTATAATGCCCCAGGAACACCGAACCGGCATTTGTTATCTTGTCCATCACCATGTTAAAATCTTCGGTAGAAATAATCAAGTGTTCGGGCGCGTATGCATTCGAGAAATAGATTGCTTCTTCAATCTCATTGAACAGTATCACCTTGCTGTTTTTCAACGCGAGGGAAGTCACTTCTGCCCTGGGCAATTCTTTTAGCTGTTCCTCAATGGCTTTCAATACTTTATCAACAAGTTCACTAGCCGTGGTTATCAACATCACTTGGCTGTCAGGGCCATGCTCGGCCTGGGCCAATAAATCAGATGCTACAAAATCTGGATTTGCCGAGTTGTCGGCAATAATGGCCACCTCTGATGGGCCTGCTGGCATGTCAATCCCTGTACCTTCCAAGCTCACGGCTTGTTTAGCCGCCGTTACATACTGGTTGCCCGGGCCAAATATTTTATTTACTTTCGGCACGCTTTCGGTCCCGTATGCCATCGCGCCAATAGCTTGTGCACCACCCAGCTTGTAAATCCCCGAAACACCAATTTGATCGGCCGCGTATAAAACGGCCGGGTGGATCTTTCCTTCCTTATCAGGGGGCGAGCACAAAATGATTTCTTCACAACCAGCAATCTTGGCAGGGATACCCAGCATCAACACCGTGGAAAACAAGGGTGCGCTCCCGCCAGGGACATATAGCCCTACTTTCTCAATGGGGACGGCTTTTTGCCAACAAAATACCCCCGGGTTGGTTTCGATAATTCCCGAATCCGTGCTTTGGGATGCATGAAATTTCATGATATTGCGTATGGCTACCCCGATAGCCGATTTAAGGCTTGACGGGACGGACTTCACGGCCTCCATGATTTCTTGTTGGCTTACCCGAAGGTTTTCAAGCCTAACCTTGTCAAATTTTTCTGTATATTTCAAAACGGCACCATCGCCCCCTTCTTTCACCTCGTTCAAGATATTTTGAACGGCAGGTATGAGCTGGGCCGGGTTAAATGAAGGACGCGTGCAAAGTTCGTCCCACCTGTCTCGTGCCGGGTATTTAACTATTTCCATCAGATTATCATTTTTTCAATCGGTATAACCAATATGCCCTGTGCCCCTTGTTCTTTTAACTGCCCAATGACTTCCCAAAAGTCATCTTCCCCTATAACCGAATGTACAGAACTCCAGCCTTCTTGAGCCAGTGGCATTACCGTGGGGCTTTTCATGCCAGGCAATATAGAAACAATTTTGTCCAGTTTTTCGTTCGGTGCGTTCAATAATATATACCGGTTCTTGTTGCCCGTTTGCACGGAATGGAAACGAAACATTATTTCTTCAAGCATGGCTTTTTTTCCCGGGCTTAACATTTTATTGGCAATCATCACGGCCTGCGAACGCAAAACAACTTCTACTTCTTTCAATCCATTACTAATCAAGGTGCTACCAGAACTCACAATATCAAAAATTGCGTCGGCCAAGCCGATGCCCGGGGCAATTTCTACCGAACCGCTAATCTCGTGAATATCGGCCTGTATATTATTTTCTTTCAAATATTTTCCCAAGATAACAGGATAAGAGGTGGCAATTACCTTTCCGTTAAAATACGCTGACCCATTGTAATCAATAGATTTGGGTATAGCCAGCGAAAGCCTACATTTCGAAAACCCAAGCTTTTCTATCACGTCCACGTCCTTGTTTTTCTCGTATACCTCGTTTTCGCCCACGATACCAATATCGGCCACGTCATCCTCCACGGTCTGTGGAATATCATCATCGCGCAAGTAGAGGAGCTCCAGGGGAAAATTACTGGCCTGTGCCACAAGTTTCCGCTGGCCGTTATTTACTTTTATCCCGGATTCTTTCAGTAATTCAAGTGATTTTTCGCTAAGCCTTCCTTTTTTTTGTATGGCAATTTTCAATTTTTCCATGTCTTGATTTTTTTATATAAAAAAGGGTTTGCAGAAAACCTACAAACCCTGTTTATTTTTATTGGATTACACAATTTTCTACGATCCGCCCATTATCCCGTGAAATGATGGTGATAGTGCAGAAACTCTTGTGTATTGATATAATATTCCATATTCTTTTTAAAATAGATTGCAATATTACGAACTTAATTTGAAATATCAAAGCATATTTTCAAGATTTACCACTTACCTGATTTGGATGTATCAGGCTTGGGGTGGGCCTCTATAGGACCGAGGAACTTGTTAATTTCAGAATCCGGTAGCTCGTAATCTGCTAACTCACCACCCAGGTATTTCTCGTAACCCGTGAGATCCATCAAGCCATGTCCGCTAAAATTAAACACGATCACTTTTTCCTTACCTTCTTCTTTGGCTTTTTTGGCTTCCTGGATAGTAGCCGCTATGGCGTGCGTGGTTTCGGGAGCAGGGATAATGCCCTCGGTTTTGGAAAACAAGATACCAGCCTCATAGCATTCAAGCTGATGAATAGACCTTGGCGCTAATAACCCTTCAACTGCCGCACGGCTTACCAATGGGGCCATCCCGTGATAGCGCAAGCCACCCGCGTGAATGGGGGGCGGTATAAAGCCATGGCCCAGGGAATACATGGGCAGCAATGGGGTCATCTTGGCGGTATCACCATGGTCATATACAAAAGGTGCTTTGGTCAAGGTTGGGCAAGAGGCCGGTTCGGTGGGGATAATATCAATTTGTGCACCGTTTATTTTATCGTTCACGAAAGGGAATGCCAATCCTGCAAAATTACTGCCGCCGCCAGCGCAACCGATCACGATATCTACATTTTTCTCACCGGCCATTTCCAATTGCTTTTTGGCTTCCAGGCCGATAATCGTCTGATGCAGCATCACGTGGTTTAAAACACTTCCCAGGGAATAACGGGTTTGCCCGGTTTGATCAGATACGGCAGCCTCGATGGCTTCGCTAATGGCAATCCCTAAACTACCCGGGGTGTCGGGGAATTGTTGCAATATATTCCTACCTGTTTGGGTGTCTTCACTTGGGCTGGCCACGCATTTTCCTCCCCAGGTCTCCATCATCATTTTACGAAAAGGCTTTTGGTCAAAGCTAATCCGTACCATAAATACTTTAATCTCTAAACCAAGCAAGGCACCCGCGAATGACAACGCGCTGCCCCATTGCCCTGCACCCGTTTCAGTGGTAATGCGCTTGATGCCAAATTCTTTGTTATACCATGCCTGGGCCACGGCCGTGTT
Organism: uncultured Bacteroidales bacterium; assembly: GCA_964552835.1. Classification (GTDB taxonomy): domain Bacteria; phylum Bacteroidota; class Bacteroidia; order Bacteroidales; family CAYFUP01; genus CAZKIR01. The sequence goes on along the minus strand of CAZKIR010000007.1, from coordinate 14,618 downwards.
GGGCTTATGGCTACCTGCCGGCGACAAGCTCTCGTTCTTGTAATAAATACGTGCCGGGGTGCCAAGGGCTTTTTCCAGGTGCACGGCCCTGTGCAAAGGCGCTGGACGCCATCGGGCCAATAATTCCAATACCCCCTCGGGTATATCTATCCACCTCTGGGTAGACATCTCTTGTTCTATCAGGTTTTCAGGGAAAACTGCTGAAAGTTGATCGGGGCTAATGGGGTTCCCGTCGGGGCCCAAGGGCGGTGACATGGGAGTTGGTAAATCAGCTGCCAGGTTATACCACTGCCGGGGCATGTCTTTTTCACTTAATACAAATTTGTTGGTTTTGCTCATGATAATTAGGTTTATGTTTTTGCCTTATTATGAATGTTTTATATTTAATTCATGGATATTTATAATTTATCATTTACCCGGCATAAAAATAATAAATTATATCAATTTTCAATAAAATTAGCTAAAATATTAAAGATCATGCCTTATGCTTTGCAATTAAGTTGGTTAGCAATGTCACGAACCGTTCGATATCTTCTTCGGTGGTGTCAAAAGATGTCATCCAACGTACTTCAGAAATGGTTTCGTTCCAAACATAAAAAAATGATTGCTCCTGGAGAAAGGGGATAATGGTTTCGGGAACGGTGGCAAACACGGCATTGACTAAAACGGGCTGGGTCACTGTCACTTCTGGCACGGTGGCTATCTTATCGGCCAAAACCTGGGCCATGCGGTTGGCATGGCCCGCGTTTTCATACCATATATTATTGCTGAGCATAGCATTAAACTGTGCCGCTATAAACCGCATTTTGGAGGCCAGTTGCATACCTTGTTTCTGGTAAAATAAAAAATCGATCGCGTAAGCCGGGTTTATCAAAACCACTGCCTCACCAAACATCATCCCGTTTTTTGTCCCGCCAAGGGATAAAATATCTACCCCACGATCCGTGGTAATTTCTTTTAACGAGGTCCCCATGGAAGCAGCTGCATTATAAATCCTTGCCCCGTCCATAT
>CAZKIR010000007.1:0-13597 GCA_964552835.1 uncultured Bacteroidales bacterium | reverse complement strand
GCTATTTCTTCAATTTCTTCGGGCGAATATAGGGTGCCCATCTCCGTGGATTGCGTGATGGAAACTAAACGAGGCTGCACGTGGTGAACGAAACCTTTACCTTTTAGCCGCTTATGTAAATCTTTTACTCCCAGCTTGCCATCTTTTGTTTCGATAGTCAATAATTTCAAGCTGCCAAACCGTTCCGGTGCCCCACATTCATCTTCGTTCACGTGGGCTGATTCGGCACATATTACCGCTTCGTAGGGTTTCAACAAGGAAGAAATCCCGATAACGTTCGCGGCTGTTCCATTGTACACGAAATAGGCCCGGCACTGGTCCCCGAAGGTTTCCTTGATCTTTTCCCGGGCTCTAGCGGTAAATATATCATCCCCATAGGCTACAACGTGCCCCTGGTTAGCATTTTCCAAAGCTTTCATAATACCCGGGTGCACCCCGGCGTTGTTGTCACTGGCAAAATTTCTTTTCATCGTTCTCGTGTATTATAATTAGTGCGTTTAAGAAAACTCCAATTTCCGCGTTATGCTTGCTTGAAAAAATCCCGGGGGAAAACGAAAGAAACAAGGAAGAAGCTGTTGCATAGACCTTAACCCCTGCAAAAAAATAAAAAAACCAGGAACCTTGTCTATAATGTAAGAAAAATCAAGCGGGTTCAGCCGAGGCCGAATCAATTTCATTCAGGCGGTCAATTAACTCGATATTTTTATCGTATAATAAATCAAGGATTTGCTTGAAATATTTACGTTTTTCAACACCTATCAAACCGTCGTTATCATGATTTATCTTTTGAATTAAATCATTTCGTAAATCCACGGCTTCTTGCATTATATCCATGATGTCCTGAAAGTGGTACGAGGGAGAATATTCCAAGCTGGAATAACACTCGTTTATCACCTCGAATGTCAGGTTATTAATATCTTTTTTAAGGTCTCGCCGGTTGCTCATTTTCGTATTAAATTTGTTTTCAAATTAAGGATAATAATGGTAATTTCAAAATTTTCTATCCAAATAATACTTGAAAAAGTGTTTTTTTTATATAAAGGACAACAAAGACAAGGATTTACATTAAAAAGGCAGAAGAGGTTTTATTGTCTTAAAAAAAAAGAACTCCCCCAATTATCCATTTATTATCTTCCTTATCATTACCCGGACACGAAACCATAAAAGTAGCGGCTATAAGAAAACGTCAATTTCAAAAACACTAGTTTTCTAATTGGCACTAAGTAGCGTATACAAACAGTCATATTATCAATATGAAAGAAACAACCCCAATACCAAATTGTTTAATTCCCGGCTAAGAAAAAATCCAGTCAGGCTAGTTTAACAGCTTGCTTTTTCTTGTTGCTTGCCTTGGCGGCCTCGATAATTTTGATGCCCTCGAGTGATTCCTCTGGTTTAACGGCCAACTTGTTAATCCCTTTTATGGTATCATGTATATTTTGAAAATACGCGGGATAATCCCCGGCAAGGGTCTCGATTTTACCACGGTAATGCAAGCCGTTCCAATTCGTGTTCAGGATTCCCCAGAATTCTTCGGGCTCCTTTCCCCAGCTATCTTCCAGGGGCAAACGTCCGTTTTTCAAGGCTTCTTCTTGTGGATCGAGCCCCCATTTCAGGAAAGAACCTTCCGTGCCATGCAGGGTATAGCGGGGGCCGGGTTCGCGGACGAGGTACCCGCCTTTCAAAGTTACCTTCATACCCTTGTACTCCAAATCCAGGTGATAATAATCGTCTACCTCGGCGCCATCCCGCAGGTTTCGCAAGTCGGCCCAAACAGACAAGGGTTTCCCGAAAAGGAAAATAGCCTGATCGATCATATGCGAACCCAGGTTATAAAGTGTACCCGTGCCAAAAGAAGCATTCTCTTTCCAGGAAGTGTTTTTTGTATAATTCCTGAAGCGGTCGAAATGGCTTTCAAATTCAACCATACGTCCCAGGAGCTGATTTTTTACCACTTTCTGAACGGTCATGAAATCCCCGTCCCACCGTCGGTTTTGAAAAACACTTAATACCTTGTCTTTTTTCCTGGCGAGCTGGATCAATTCCTCTCCTTGTTTGACTTCCTGGGTAAACGGTTTTTCAACAAGCACGTGCTTGCCCGCTTCAAGTGCTTTTTTGGCCTGTTCATAATGCAAGTGATCGGGCGTGTTCACGATAACGAGGTCTATGCCGCGATCATCCAATATTTCCTCGTATTCCCTAACAAGAGTTGCCCCGGGGTATTTCTCTTTGGATAGGGATTTCGACCTTTCCCATATCTTATCAAGAGAAAAATAAGGAGAGCAATGCAACAAGGGGCCATGAAATACTTGCCCTGACATGCCAAAGGAACATAGGGCCGTTGAAATAGGTTTGCTCATGATAAACAGGTTTAATTTAGTTCTACTTATTTATTGGTAAAACCCAAAAATATAGTATTTAGTTTAGATTTTATCCATTATTTTTGCCCGTGAAATATAAATGCACCCTTTTGTCAAATATCCATACTTTTTATCGGAATTACACGGCCATGGGCACCCGGGTTGATTTTTTTTCCTGGTCAAGTAAAAACAGGGACATGGAAGAAATATATGAAGCCATTTACAAGGAAACCAAACGATTGGAAGGGAAGCTAAGCCGTTTTAACCCCGGGAGCGATATCTATAAACTGAACCATAGCCCAGGCCAAGAAATAGTTATCGATAAGGAAGTTTTTCAGGTACTTTCAACATGCATCGAGTATTATCAACTTACAGAAGGATTGTTTGATATTACCGTGACACCCTTGCTCGAATCATGGAAAATTAATCATGGTACCCGGCCTGTAGGCTACCAGCCCAAAAAAAAGGAAATAATAGAAGTGCTTTCTAAATCAGGAGCGAATAATATTATTTTAAATAAAAATAAAGGCACTGCGCTATTGAAAAATGAACCAGTCAAGCTTGATTTAGGTGGAATTGGCAAGGGATTTGCCTTGGAATCCATAAACCATTTGCTAGAAAAAATGGAAGTTATGAACACGGTGCTAAGTTTTGGCGAAAGCAGCGTGCTAACCAGGGGAAGGCACCCGCATGGTGAAAAATGGAAAATCGGGATCCAGCATATTTTACACGAAAATCAATACCTTTACACCTTTCAATTAAACGAAGGGGCAATCTCTACCTCGGCAAACATCGAGATAGAAGAAAATGGAAAATCCAAGGTGCATACCGTGAACCCCCGGACCGGATATCCCGTAAAAGGGACCAAGACAGTATCTGTAAAAACGAGTTTGGCCAGTATGGCAGAAGCTTTATCAACTGCCCTGCTGGTTGGAAACGACAAGCAAAAGAGCAAGATTATTAAAAACTCACGTGATACAGAAGCGGTTGAAATCAACTATAACCAAAGACTAGAAGCAAACATAACTACAATTACATGAAAGAAATTAATGATTTTACCAGAAGGGATTTTTTAAAGAAACTATCGCTATACGCGGGAACGGGTTTGTTGATGAGTGCTTTTCCAGGGTTAAACCTTTCCGGACAAGATAAAAAAATCGGCCCGAACGATAAAATACGGATCGGGGTAATAGGCGTGGGAAGCCGTGGCAGTTTGCTCATGCTCCATTTATTAAATAACCCATGGGTTGAAATTAGCTCGGTATGTGACGATTACCCGCCCCATTACGAGAGGGCGCTGGAAATGACAAACCACAAAGCCAAGGCTTTCTGGAATTACCGGGAACTTTTGGAAAAAGATAAACCTGAGGCTGTAGTGATCGCTACCCCTTTGCACGAGCATTCACATATGACGGTAAACGCCTTGAAGGCAGGTATCCATGTATTTTGTGAAAAAGCCATGGCCCGCACCATGGAAGAAACCAAGGACATGTTGAAGGCCCACGAGAAAACTGGCAAGATTCTCATGATCGGGCATCAACGAAAGTTTAACCTCAAGTACCTGAAAGCTTACGAGATGCACCAGCAAGGCTACCTTGGAAAGATCACCCAGGTACGGGCCTGGTGGCACCGCAATAACGACTGGCGAAGGCATGTGCCTAGCCATGACCTGGAAAGAAAAATTAACTGGCGGTTGTACGACGAATATAGCCTGGGCTTGATGACCGAACTGGCCTCCCACCAAGTACACGTGGCCAACTGGTTCCTGGGCGAACACCCAGTGTCCGTGATGGGCTCGGGAAGTACCAATTACTGGCGCGATGGCCGTGAGGTGTACGATAACGTGAACTTGGTATACACCTATCCCGACGGCACACACCTGATTTATGACTCCCTTACCTCCAACCACCAGTATAGTTTGGAAGAGCAAATAATGGGGCCAAAAGGAACATTTGAACTAGAAGCCGGGAAGCATTACCTGGAATTTCCCCCACCAGCGCCGGGCATCAAGCAATTAATCAACCAAGTAGAAAATTCTATTTTTGATACCATTCCCATCGGTGGGGCCAGTTGGGTACCCGACAGCGCCGAAGACAGGAGCGGGGAATATTTTATTAATAAAAATCCCCTGCCCGATGACACCATGCTACAGATGGAAGCTTTCGTGGATATGGTGAAACAAAATAAAATCGTGCCCGGCTTGGCACGGGAATATTTTGAAGCATCGGTTGCCTCTATCCTGGGCTATCAAGCCATGCAAGAGAAGAAGATCATGAAGTGGCCGGAAGGCTTGTAGATGAGGTTGAGGCTTCCCCCTTCTCTATAGCTACGGGGGATAAAAAGGCTTCCCCCTTCTCTATAGCTACGGGGGATAAAAAGTTTGAGAAGGGAAATGAAATAAGTTGACTATTTTAAACGAAGGTATTTTGTCAGCATGTTTATTGGGCATTTGCCTAGCCCCAAAATATACCAACATACCAAAAATGGCATAATCTTTGGCTTGGGCAATTTCAGATATTTAAACCAAAAGATACCATGCAGGGCAAAAAAAAGTATCATGCACTAGAAAGCAAGGAAATACTGAATCGTTTTCAATCCCACCCCGATAAAGGCCTCTCGGCCAAGGAAGCCCGGGAAAGGCTACAAAACCACGGCCCGAACCAGCTTCGAAAACAGGAACAAAAAAGCCTTATCAGGATCTTTATCGACCAGGTAAACAACCCGGTAATATACCTTCTGTTGGCCGCGGCCTCAATTTCCTTCATCATGGGCGACAACCCGGAAGGAATTGCTATTACCGTGGTAATCCTCTTGAACGCTTTCATCGGTTTTTGGATGGAATACCAGGCCAAGCAATCGATGAATGCCCTGAAGAAAATGGACAAGATCATGTCCACTGTAACCCGTGACAAAAAAAAATATGATATTGATTCAGAAGAAATCGTGCCTGGCGATATACTGGACTTGGAGGCCGGTGATATGATCCCGGCCGATGCCCGGGTAGTCAGGGCCACCGAGCTGCAAGTGGACGAGTCGCCCTTGACCGGGGAATCAGTTCCCGTGGAAAAACATCCCGGGATACTGAACGAAGACACTTCCCTGGCCGACCGCGAAAACATGTTGTACAAGGGCACCACTTTGACCGACGGGCGGGGAAAAGCCGTGGTAGTGGCCACCGGGATGGACACGGCTATCGGGGATATTTCCCGAATGGTGGAAGAGGCCGGGGAGGATGAAATACCCCTTAACCGGAAGTTAAACAAGTTGACCCATCGACTGATATGGATCATCGGAGGCCTGGCCGTGGCATTTTTTATCCTGGGCTGGGCCATAGGGAAAGATTTCTACACCGTGTTCCAAACGGCCGTGGCCTGGTCGGTGGCCGCGATACCTGAGGGTTTGCCCATCGTGGCAAGCATCACCTTGGCCCGGGGCATGCTGAAACTGGCCAAGAAAAACGTGATCGTGAAAAAACTCTCGGCCGTGGAAACCCTGGGCGAAACTACCGTGATTTGTACCGATAAGACAGGGACATTGACAAAAAACCAGCTCACGGTAACGGCCTTTCAATTTCCTGACGGGAAGGTAAACGTGGAATGGGAAAACGACAAGCCCATTTTGTATGGAGACCTGCAAACGGAAAATAATGTACTCGGACATGTAGACCGGGTATCCGTGTTTTGTAACAATGCCCAGGTAAAGGGACAAATCGACGGGGATCCCTTGGAAATCGCCTTACTGCAATATGTCAAGGCATCCGGTAAAGAAAAATACGAGAACCTGAACTCACAGGAACGGGTAAACGAAGATCCTTTTGACTCAAGAACCAAGATGATGGGCACAGTACATGATCTTGGCAAAACCTATTACGTGGCCGCGAAAGGCGCCGCGGAAGCCATCCTGGAACGCTCTTCGAAAATATACACCAACAAAGGGATCAAAAATTTAGACAAGAAAACAAAAGAATACTGGACAAAAACCAACGATGAGCTCTCGGCCAGTGGGCAAAGAGTGTTGGCCTATGCTTTTCGCGAAGCAAGCAAGGAAAATAAACAGGGACTAAAAAGCAGGGAAGATTTCGTGGAAGAAATGGTGTTCCTGGGCTTGATCGGTTTCCTGGACCCACCACGGCAAGAAGTAAAACCTGCTATAGAAGCTTGTCACCAGGCGGGCATAAAAGTGGTCATGATAACGGGCGATCATCCCGCCACTTCATTTAACATTGCCAAGCGTATAGGTTTGGCCAAACAAGACGACCAGGTCATTCACGGGAACGATCTGGAAAAATACTTGATCAAAGGGGAAGAAATTGACCCTGACATCGTGAAAACCCCTGTTTTTGCACGCGTGGAACCGGAACAAAAGCTCCGTATCGTGCAAGATTTTCAGGAGGCTGGTGAAATCGTAGGGGTAACAGGCGATGGCGTGAACGACGCCCCGGCACTAAAAAAAGCCAATATCGGCATAGCCATGGGCAAAAGGGGCACCCAAGCCGCCCGTGAAGTGGCTGATATGGTGCTCAAGGATGACGCGTTTCCCTCTATCGTGGAAGCCATTCGCCAGGGACGGATCATCTTCGGGAATATCCGTAAGTTCATCAGCTACCAGTTATCCTATCACTTAAGCGAAATCCTGCTGATTGCCATCGTGAGCTTCTCGTTTTTTACACTGCCCTTGCTACCCTTGCAATTACTGTTCCTGAACCTGCTATCTGACGTGTTCCCGGCCTTGGCCTTAAGCCAAGGAAAGGGCGATCCCGAGGTGATGAACAAGCCTCCCAAGGATCCGGGGGAAGCCATAGTGACCCGTGCCAATTGGCGTGAAATCGCCATTTTTGGTTCTATTATCGCACTTTTCGTTACCGGCGGATATATTTTTGCCGATAGGTTCCTGGGGCTTTCCAATGACATTGCCAACAACGTGGCTTTCTTTTCCCTTGCCTTGGCACAATTCTGGCACGTGTTTAACATGCGCGAAGACCATGAGAACATATGGAAAAACCAGGTAACCCGGAACAAGTATATCTGGAGTGCATTGGCCATTAGTGTGGCCGCGTTGTTGGCCGCCTATTTTATACCTGTCTTCAACAAAGTACTTTCGTTCCAGGAACTCGATATCAATACCTGGTTGTTAATCATCAGCATCAGCCTGTGCCCCTTGATCACGATCCAGCTATACAAATGGGCAAGGCATAAGATGAACGCTACCAGACGGTAAAACAAGTTAGCTCATACATAGATAATGGGCTAGTTCATTCCCTTTAAATACTTGTAAAGCTCACTATCTGTTGAAAGTATTACAGTGGTACTCGAATCAAAGGTTTTCCTGAATGTCTCCATGGATTTCATAAAACTGTATAACTCCCTGGATCTACTAGATTTATTGTAAGCACTGGCATAAATATTGGCCGCTTTGGCATCCGCTTCCCCTTTAATTTTTTCAGATTCCTTGTATGCTTCTGACTGTATTTGGTTCAGTTCCCTTTCTTTCTGACCATTAATCCTGGAAGCTTCACCTTGGCCTTCAGAACGAAATTTGTCAGCTATACGGAACCTTTCACTCTTCATCCGGTCATATACCCTTTTTCGCACATCCTCTACATAATTGATCCTTTTAAAGCGGAAATCAAGAATTTCAATGCCCAGGTCAGCCGTTTGTTCATTCGCTGCCTCCTGTATCATATCCTGGATTTTTTCCCGCCCCACGTCGATATCGGGCAAGGAATCATTGATAAGTTCACTGATTACCCCGGTGGTCATGGCCTGTCTTTTGCTATTTCTTACCAGTTCTTCCAGGCTATGGCTTGCTACCTTGTCCCTAGTTTCACCGTCCAGGATATCATCCAGTCTTGATTGCGCCCCGCGTTCATTGGTAAGCCGCTTGAAAAACTGCAAAGGATCCGTGATTTGCCAGCGGGCATAGGTATCGACAAAAATAAATTTCTTATTCTTCGTGGGTACCTGGTTCGGGTCTCCATCCCATTCCAGGTAACGTTTTTCAAAAAAATTGGTTTTTTGGATAAAGGGGGTTTTAAATTCTAAGCCGGGCTCTGTTATGGCTTCGCCCACGGGCCGGCCAAATTGCGTGATAACAACTTGTTCGGTTTCTTTTACCAGAAAAGCACTTTGAGCTAGAAGAATGGCACCAGCTATTATGATGATTATAATTATCGTTAATTTACTTTTAGTTTTCATAGTGGTTCCTTTTTATTTGGTTAATTCTTTTTTGAGCAAGGGAATTACGTTGTTCCCATTTTCCGTGGTAACAATTATATCGCCAAGCTGGGGCAATACTTCCTGCATGGTCTCCAGGTAAATCCTTCGTTTTGTCACTTCCGGTGCCCGCGTATATTCGCTATAAAGGGCGTTAAACCTTTCTACCTCACCTTGCGAATTGTTCACGCGGCGGGTAGCATACCCCATTGCTTTTTGAACGGTCTCTTCAGCTTGCCCTTTCGCTTTTGGCACAACTTTGTTGTATTCTGATTTAGCCTGGTTAATCAGCGTTTCTTTTTCTTGCTGGGCTTCATTTACCGCGTTGAACGCTTTCTTTACCGGTTCAGGAGGGTTCACATCCTGTAATACTACCTGGGCAATCTGCACCCCTAGGGAATACTCCCGGCACAGTTTCTGTATCATCCTTTTTACTTCACTGGCAACTTCAGCCCTGCCAATGGTTAACACCTCGTTCACGGTCCTGTCCCCAACAACCTGTCGCATTACAGATTCAGAAATAGCCCGCAAGGTATTATCAGCGTTCCTTACCTGGAACAAATAATTATACGGGTTATCAACACGATACTGGACAACCCATTCCACGTTGGCCAAGTTCAAATCACCCGTCAGCATTAATGATTCGTCTTTGGTTGAACTGGATCGGGCATAACGTGTCTGGACCCCCGGGCTGGAGGTGCGAAAACCGAATTCTTGTTTCTTCTGTCTTTCAACAGGAACCTTGTAAACTTGTTCCATAAACGGAATTTTTGCCTTTAAGCCAGAGTTTACTGTTCGTACATGCTTTCCAAAGCGGGTAACGACCCCAACTTCTTCCGCGCCAATTTGAAAAAATGAACTAAACCCAATGATAATTAACACAAGTACTGTAATTATCGACTTGTACCTTTTCTTGATGATTTGTTCAATTTCAGGTGCATTTGATTGATTGTTAACCATATTATTAATTATTTAATATTTCCTGCAATATACAACGAATATAATGGGATAACAAGGCTTCCCTAAATTTTCTGGTGGTTAATGATGATAAGGGCAGGTTTACCGGGTGGTGCTGGCACTTCCATCCTTGCCTTCCAAATCTTTTTCATGTTTTTGAATGGTGCCCATGGTGTTTTATTTTTTGAGTTATTGATTATTTGATTGGGACAGTTACCGCCTAATCCTTGATGCTTCCCTATCGCTCACTTGTTCATGGCCTCCGGGGAGAGCATGAAAAAATCAAGAATCGTTCAATTTGGGTTAAATATAAAAATATTTCTCATCATCTTTCGTTTTTCATTATATTCGTGCTGATAAAAATTAGAAAAAAAATACACCAAATGATGCTGTTACAAATCACGAACCCGGCCACCATCGAGGGAATGGGACAGGCCGCTGAACAAGGGGAAATGACACTGTCTTATCTTGACCTGGCCATGAAAGGCGGTTGGGTCATGCTACCCATCCTGATCCTTTCAATCATTGCCGTCTATATCTTTGTCGAGCGGTATTTTTCCATCCGAAAGGCAGCCCGGGAAGATATGAATTTCATGAACCGGATAAAAGATTATATCCACGACGACAAGCTCGAATCGGCCATGGCCTTGTGCCAATCGACCAATACCCCGGTTTCGAGGATGATAGAAAAAGGGATACAACGCATTGGCCGGCCCTTGAACGATATTAACGCCGCGGTAGAAAACGTGGGCAAGTTAGAAATCTACAAGCTGGAGAAAGGCCTACCCACCTTGGCCACCGTGGCCGGTGCAGCGCCCATGATCGGGTTCCTGGGCACGGTAATGGGAATGATCAAAGCCTTTTATGACATGTCCATGGCGGGCAGCAACATCGACGTGTCCCTTCTATCTAACGGGATTTACACGGCCATGGTTACCACGGCATCCGGTTTGATTGTCGGGATTATCGCCTACTTCGCCTACAATATCCTTGTCGCGAAAGTGGAAAAAGTAGTTTTTCAACTGGAAGGCAATACCACGGAGTTCATGGACTTGCTGAACGAACCCGTGAAATAATGCCCCATGCATGAAATATTAAGTAAAACCCGCGTGGAACGAATATTTTTGGAACGATTTTAGATAATAACCCGGTAAAGGGACAAACAATCCAATATGGCATTAAAATCAAGAAATAAAATAAACGTGCAATACAGCATGTCGTCGATGACGGATATCGTGTTCCTGCTATTAATCTTTTTCATGATCACCTCTACCTTGATCCATCCCACGGCATTGAAATTATTATTACCACAGAGCCAGCACCAAACCTCGGCCAAACCTTTATTGACCATTTCTGTTACAAGTGATTTTGAATATTTCGTGGAAGGGGAACAAGTGGATTTTTCTGAAATTGAACCCATCCTGGAAGAACGCCTGGGCAACAAACCGGATATTTACATTTCACTGCATGCCGACAAAAGGGTGCCGATAGAAAAGGTAGTAGACATCATGAACATCGCGAAAAACAATAATTACAAGTTAATACTGGCCACCACGCCACGAAATTGACCATGGAAAACACGCCTCGAAATAAAAACAAGGGCCTTATTGGCACCATCCTGTTCCACGGGATGTTGTTGGCCATTTTTGTTTTTTTCGGGTATAGCACGCCATTGCCACTGCCCGAGGAAGAAGGCATTCTAGTGAATTTTGGCACCGACCAGGAAGGAAGCGGCCTGGTTGAACCAAGCGTGAACGAGCCAAGGGCGGCGGAAAGGAAATCACGGCCAAAACCGGATTATATCCCGCCCTCTGAACCCGAGAGCGAGGGGGTTATGACCCAAGATTTTGAAGAAGCCCCGGCCATGGAAAGCGGCAAGGAAGAAGCACGCGAGAAAAAACCCTCGCCCGAGGAAATACGTCGCCGGGAAGAAGCGCGAAAAGCAGAACAAGAAAGAAAAAGAAGGGAAGAAGAAAGGAGGCGGCTGGAAGAAATACGCCAACGCCGGGAAGCCGAGAAAGAAGAACAAGAAGCCCTTGAAAACCTTGCCAAAGGGGCTTTTTCCAACGCGGGCAAAAACACGAACGGCCAATCCACTTCAGAAGGTGATGGCAGGGGCCAGGGAAACCAGGGAAAACCGACGGGCTCTGTCAACACCAAGAACCGAGAGGGCACGGGCCTGGGCGACGAGGGGGTTTCCTTTAGCCTGGCCGGCCGTAACCCACAAAGCTTACCAAAACCCGAGTACATCCATCAAGTGGAAGGTAAGGTAGTGGTGGAAGTGACCGTGAACCGCTCGGGCGAAGTGGTCAACGCGAACCCTGGCGTGAAAGGATCGACCACCCTGGATGAAACCTTGCTGCAAGCAGCCAAGAAAGCGGCCCTGAACGCCCGTTTTGACATGAACCCCAATGCCGCTGCATACCAGAAAGGCACTATTACATACCATTTCAGGTTACGATAGATGAGGGGATGTTGAGTTGTTGAGTAAAGTACATCCCAAAACCTACGTTTCGTCAATTATTAAACACAGAAATTGTTAATTTTTATTATCTTAGTACCCGTATTTAAAATTAAAGGCCATGAAAAAACTAACCCTATACACCATTTTTTTCGCTTTCCTTTTTACAAACCTTGTCATAGGACAAGAAGACAGGATGAAAAACATGCTCGATGACGAGATGGAACTCATGGAATCAGGCAAGCTGACCCTTCGCTTTTTAAATGCCCTGGACGGGGCACCCATCCAAGGGGCGAAGGTAAAAGTCGGGGACATTGATGTTTTTACCTCTGATGCAGAAGGCAAGGTCCGTTTCCCGGAAACCGGGCAAGATGGAAAAATCGAGGTAAAATTCCGGAAAGAAGGCTTTATCGATAGCGATTTCATGGTCGAAATCATCGCAAGTACCATTTTCCGTAACCGGTATTCCATATCGCCCAAGCTGGACATTGGTTTCCTCAGGGTGGTAGTAGATTGGGACGAACGCCCCCGCGACCTTGACGCCCATTTTTTGAAAACCGGCGGGTACCACATATCTTACCAAAATATGCACGTGGCCTCGGATGGTACCGCAAAACTAGACAGGGACGATACCAATGGACACGGCCCCGAAACCATTACCGTGAAAGAAGTGAATGACGGTAGCCATTACGAGTATTACTTGTTTGATTATTCCAATCGTTCCAATAACCGGTCTACCAAATTGTCCAACTCGAGGGCCAGCGTGAAAGTATATGGCGACGGGCGGTTGCTAAAAGTTTATGAAATCCCTTCAAACCGTGCAGGGAACACCTGGAAAGTATTTGAAATCCGTAACGGGGAGATTATAGACATGAACACGTTCATGTAAATCATGGAATCATTTTTTGTGTTACTTTTGCCAATTCATTTATAACCTCTGGTAAAATTTAAGTACAAGATGAACAAATTTGATTTTTTACACCCTTCTGATCAGATCGTCATGATCATGGATCGCATTTACGGTTATGGCATGACCACTACATCAGGCGGAAACCTCTCGATTAAAGACGAAAACGGCGACATATGGATCACTCCCGCCGCCATTGACAAGGGTACGCTATCCCGTAGAGACATCATCCAGGTGAAAGAGAACGGGGAAATCGTCGGCCCCCACAAGCCATCATCCGAATATCCTTTTCATAAGGCCATTTTTGACGCGAGGCCTGACGTGAAGGCCGTACTGCATGCCCACCCCCCTGCCCTGGTCTCGTTTAGCGTGATACGAAAAATACCAAATACATACCTTATCCCCAATGCCCATCTGGTGGTAGGCAAGGTAGGTATGGCAAAATACGCCCTACCGGGCAGCAAGGCCCTGGGCAACCAAATCGCCTCGGTTTTTGAACAAGGCGTGGACACGGTAATGCTCGAGAACCACGGGATCGTGGTCGCGGGCAAGGACTTGTTCCAAGCCTTCATGCGGTTCGAGACCCTGGATTTTTGTGCCAGGTTGCAAATCAACTCGGGCATGATCGGGAAACCTATCCCCCTTGACAAAGAAAAACTGAACCTGGTCAAAAAGAAACAACACGTGCAAATGAACGAGT
>CAZKIR010000006.1:16437-24468 GCA_964552835.1 uncultured Bacteroidales bacterium | reverse complement strand
GAATAAGCCCGGCCCGGAATAAACAGGCCACCTGGGGGCCAAATTTATTTCCTGCCCGTCTATCCACCACCTGGCTATTTTCCCATGGCCTTTCCCCGATGGCCATTCTGGCTGCAGATAAGGAGGTGAACGTGGTATAACCTGGGGCTCTTTAGGGCCATATCCCCAATCGTACAATGGTTCTTGAAATTCCCCGGGTACTTGGTATTCACATGATACTTGTATCCCGCTGGTTGAAATATATTTCATTTGATTAGCCATATCCAGCTGCTTGTTATTTAGCATGCTTTTCGTCTTTACTTTTTCTTTAAAATCATCCAATGAATAAAAATCGTCCCTGTTTACCGCTTCTATCACGAAACCACAAATTTTTCCATGCTGGGCAGTTACCTCAAAAATTATTTTACCATTTTTTGCCATGTGCTGATTTATACTGTCCTGCCGGATCGATTGAATAGCCAGGAAAGATTTTTCCAATGCCACGAACAACACCGGTGGTTCCCACGAGATTTCCCTTTTTCCTTGTTCGGCCAGGATTAAAGAGGATCGGTTCACGCTTAGCCCAAAATCCTGAAAATGCACTGGGTTGTTTTTATCGGGATCGCCCGGGAAGCGCTGGTAAAAATCCCGTGCCCATCGCTCTTCCCATTCCTTGTATTTTGGCTTGATCATTTTTTTTATACTTTCCGCGTTCGACGGCATCCGGGTTAACTGTATCAAAACATTTTCATGATGGACAAGCTGATCGAACGGTGCCCTGTGGTTACCGGATTGAAAATACTTGCTGGTGGCCGGGATAGTACCAATCCCCGACAAATACTGTGGTGATCCGCCATTTTGTTTGTCTACCTTGCTAATAAATTTCCATGAAACAATTTGATAATCGCCTGAAGACCAGCCTCCATAGGGTATATATCCAGCCCCAAGGCTAAAATTCCTGTCCTTGTAATAAGTTTGTTTAATCCACGAGGGCTGGCCAAGTAGATAATCGCCTTTGCTATTGTAATACATGGCCGGTATTTGAAATTGATCTGATGCCATTTTCACCGCGAGTGGCGGGGGATAATAAGAACTCGTGGCCGCGTGTACCGATTGAATGATTTCATTATTGGCCTTATCTTCCCAAGGGATATTATCCAGCGCAAGATGAGCCGATCCAGTACCAAACCAAAGCCATGTGAAATAATAGGTAGCGCCCTGGAAAGCCCTAGTGCACCCCTTTCCCCGCATATCAGCCCCCCCGTTCATGGCTTGCACGTTATGCAGGGCAAGCTCGCACGCGTAATAATCAAGGGCTGCCCGGGCGGCATTTCTTACTTCGCCGTCTTTCGCGAAATCATAAAGGTTAAGCCATCCAATAATGTTATAGGCCCCGTAGGTTGCCGAATTAAACTCGCCGTTGCCGGTTTGGTACAATTGTTTAGAAAAATACAATATCCATTCTTTCATCTGTTTTAACCTTTCCGTGGCCTCTGGAAATTCTCCCGGGAAAAGTTCCATGGCCAGTTGGGCGTAAAGATAACCCGAGGTGCGGTTCATGCTCAAGTGGTTTTCTGTCCCTTCGCCAGTCCAGGCATTGTAGCTATCAGCGCGTTCGAAAACCCGTTTCAAAAACTCCTTCTCGTTACCTTTCACCCCTTTTGCCCGGGAATATTTAAACATGATCCGTGGCAGCCCCACGAGGTTAAAGTGGAAAGTAGGAAGGTACTGGTATTTCCCAAGTCGTTCATGGGCAATTTCTACTTTAGGGCTTACTGTCCCGTATTTCTCGTATAAGGCAATAATTTTCGGATAGTTATACTTGCCAAAATCGCTTAAATCCCCACTTGCCCCAGGCGGCCTTAGGCCACCATTAAACCGTGGATATTTATCGGCCACGTACGAGATGATAAAATCAGCCCGTTCAACGAAAGAGTTATTTGAAAGAATAGCTTCTTGACAAAAATTGAATAGTAAAAAAATATAAAACGCCTTTTTCATGGGAATAATAATTACATTTTACTATACTTACACGTATAATTAATACCGTGAACATTACAGTTTAAATAAAAAAAACCCGTGGATCGTCACAAAAATTGAAAAGAACAAGTGTAAAAATAATTAACGAAAAACAACTACTAACTAACTAACTAAACAAGAAAGACGATCCCCGGGTTTTTATTCAAGTTTTCTTGGGTCGATATGTAGGGTTTTTACTTGATCCAGTTTCTTAAAAGGCCCGGCTTCCCGGTATTCTTTTTTAAAATTTTCTAATTCTTCTAACGTAAGGGTCAATTTTTCGGTGTCAACATGGGCTTTCATTTTTATCCGGCCGCCATTCAAGTCCCAACCATAAAGAGTACGCCACATATCAAGGTCCAGGAGCAAGGCCGGGGCAGGGTTTGCCATTTTCAGGTATCCGCCCGGCAAATCCCCGTATAAATTACCATCCGAAAAATTATACTGGTTAGGAAATTCAATGGCATGTTTTTCACAAGCTGTAAAAATATTATGTTCGAGCCGGTGCCAACGGGTTACCCCACCCCTGTTGCCCACGATGCGTTCGGCGTTCAGGTAATCGGTATACCCGCTGTTTTCAACATTCATGGCCAGGTTGTGATCAAAATAAATACTATCAGAACCATCGGTATACAAGGCACTGCCCCCCGCCCCCGGGTCGCCGCTTAACCAAAATTGGCTGTACAGTTCATAAAAAATATTATGGTCAACCCGGCAATGGCCATGGCTTGCCTCGATATAGATGCCCCCGCGGGCCGTAATAATATTAGAGAAAACATTACGTGTTACCCGGCAATTCCGGCTTGATTTATAGTCTAACCAAATACCCGGGGCAAAACGAATATGCCTGAACACGTTACGGCGGATTAATGTATTCTTGGCCCTGTGTAATTTTATGCCTCCCGATTCAAAAGCCAGCTCTGCATCCTGCCATCCAACGTGCTCAAACAGGTTGTCCTCGATTAACAAGCCCGGTGCCCGCATGGCTTGCAATCCGGATATCCCGCAATTTCTCACGATATTCCGGCGGAACACGTGGTGCCCGATAGGTTCCTGGTCCACGGTATGCCACATCTCGTTGCCCAAGTCAACTCCCAGTGAATTGGCATCTTGTATTATGCAGTCCTCGATAACCCAATGATGGCCACGATTGGAAGAGACCATTCCCCGTTGAGGGACCGGGAAACCATTGGCCGATTGCTCGAACACCAGGCCCTTTAGCTTGATATAGCCAAAACCATACGCGCGGGGCACGAACAACTGCTCGCGTATGGCAGCTTCTGCAATGTAATCAGAAGGTTTTGACGAGCCAGGGAACCGAACGTGAATGGTCAAGCCATTATGCTCGACCCAAAAAGCCCCACTGTCTCTTTCAGCAAGCTGCACGGGCAACAAAACTTGTTCAAGCGGCTCACCGTCAATGAAAATTGTACCCCTTCTTTTAAAATGAGGCTCTATTTTCACTTCTTTCTTGTATTGAAAATATTCCCGGTCGTGCATCAAGTTAAGCATCCCGAAAGGGTTGTAGCCGTTAAAATCGATATCATGTAATTTATATTGCCAGATATCCACGGCTTTTTCAAGTTTCTTTTTGCTATATTCCCAACCCTTGCCAGCCTCCCAGCCATTTTTATCTAGTAATACCGTACCTTTTATAACAACCGTATCGCCCGGGAATGCCTCGTAAACGATCATTTTGCCCGGACCTGTTCCTGATTTGGCCGGGTGTATGGTTTCACGATAAGTACCTTGTTTTATGAAAACTTTTTCGCCAGGGCCAAGTATTGTTGCGGCCGCGTTAATACTACGAAAAGGTAAACTTTCCGTGCCCGGGTTCGAGTCATTGGCCTTAGGGTGGTTTTTGTCAACATAATAAATTGCCTTTGTCTCCACTGGCTTTTCCCAAAAGAAAAATGGTTCCCCGTTCGCGAGGCGATCTATATCAATATCTTTAAAATATGCCTCTTGGGAAAATGCTAATGAAAAACAGGACAAAACAACAAAAAACAATATGGTTTTCGAGAAAGTATGCATATATTATTGCTTTTATAATATCAAGTAAATTAAAAAAATTATCATGGCTGTCATAATGATTATATGGACAAACTCCAAAACAAGAAAGCATGTATTTTTTGAACCGTTATTCCATTTAAAAAAATTCATGTTCCTTATCATTTTTACAACAAAAATACAGGATCAATCCTTATTTTATCCAGGAAGAATAACCCAAAAAAATAGAAAAATTGACCAAATGTTAGTTTTCCTGATAGAGCGGTCCGTTACCTTACCGCTCCGCCCACGGGCACGCACGGGCCGATTTTCCCGTGCATGGTCCCTTTAGAATAGAATTCGCCTAAGAAGTCATTGATTTAACAGAATAGCCTGCCGCGTAATCGGAAGGGGTTTGGCCAAATTGCTTTCGGAAACATTTGCTAAAATACTGCGGGTCGGTAAAGCCTACCTCGTAAGATATTTCGGATACAGTAAGCTCGTTTAAACTCAGCAATTGCGCGGCCCGTTTCAACCGGATTACCCGGATAAATTCATTGGCCGACTGGTTGGTCACGGCCCGGAGCTTCCGGTACAGCACGGAGCGGCTCATGCCCATCTCGTTCACGAAATGGGGCACGTCAAATTCGGCGTTCGAGATATTTTCTTCCACCACTTCCATGGCCTTTTTCAAGAATTTCTCATCCGCGGTGGTAATAGTCACTTCCCTGGGCTGCAAAATTACTTCCTTGCGGAACCTTTCTTGCTGTCTCTTCCTATTTTCAATCAGGTTGTAGATACGGGCAAGCAAAAGCTTTGAACTAAATGGTTTGGGAATGTAATCATCTGCCCCGTTCTCATAACCTTTTGTCTTGTAATCTTCAGAACCCAAGGCAGTCAATAAAATCACGGGAATATGGCTGGTTTCAATATTTTCTTTTATTTCATTACACAATTCCAGCCCGTCCATCTCGGGCATCATGATATCGCTAATGATTAAATCCAGGTTTTCGTTCATGGCTATTTCCATACCTTTTTTGCCGTCAGCTGCTTCATAGATATGGTAAAGGCTTCCCAAGCGCTGTTTCATGTAAAACCGTAATTCCTCGTTATCTTCAACAATCAGGATAGACGGTGCATCCGGGTTTTTACATGTCTCCAAATTATCATCTAAACTATAAGATATGTTCATTTCATCGATAAACGCTTTCGCGCTATTTTGAATGCTGTATTCGAACTCGTTCATTGGCTGGATAATTTGGTCTGGGTTCAAGTGTTTGTCGCCAACGGGCAGCAAAATCGTGAAACGCGTACCTTTTCCTTCCTCGCTCGAAACATTAATATAGCCCTTGTGTAGCTCGATCAAGCTTTTGGTTAAAGCGAGCCCGATCCCTGAACCTACTTGTTGCAAAGAGTTTTTTAAATCATCCGATTCTTGAATTTGATAAAAACGCTCGAATATCTTGGGCAAACGTTCACTCGAGATACCAATACCCGAGTCTTCAATACATATTTTCACGAAGCGTGAGATATCGCCATTTGTTTTTTCCTGATGAGGGGGCGGACTTCCCAGGCTTACGAGTATAGATATTTTACCGTGATCAGGCGTGAACTTGAAAGCATTTGAAAGCAAGTTATAAAATACTTTTTCCAACTTGTCTTTATCAAAATATATTTCCAGGCTTGGAAAATCTGTTTTTAAGGAAAAGTTTACATGATGTTGCTCGGAAAAGCCCTTGAAGGCATTTTTTATTTCTTGTAAAAACTTAATAATATTGCCTTTCGACGCGTGCAAGGCCATATGTCCGGTCTCTACTTTCCTGAAATCCATTAACTGGTTTATCAAATTCATCAAACGCTGGGTATTGCGGTGCACCATGTACAATTGCTTTTTCAGGAACTGGCTGTGGACTCCTTTTGAGAAAATATGCTCGATAGAAAAAAGGATCAGGGTAATAGGGGTGCGAAACTCGTGGGAAACATTGGTAAAGAACCGCAATTTCATCTGGTTCATTTCCTCGATCTTGTTTTTCTCCAATTCTTTCAATTTCAGATCATTTTTCACGTGTGCACGGAAAAGCAAAAACCGCCTGAAAGAATATAGCAGGAACATGATAAAAATCCCGTAAAGGATAAAAGCCCAAATGGTTTTCCAGGGTGGCGGTAATATTTTAATTTGCAAGGCGGCGCCTTCCTGGTTCCAAATGCCATCATTATTTGATGCCCTTACTTTAAAGGTATAGTCGCCAGGGGGCAGATTGGTATACGAGGCATAGCGCCGGGTACCATAATCTATCCAATCCTCGTCAAAACCTTCCATCTTGATGGCATACTTGTTTTTTTGGCTGGCAGTATAATTCAAGGCCGTGAACTGGAAAGTAAAAACAGCTTGTTTATGGTTTAGGACAATCTTACTGGTTTGGCTCACGTGTTTTTGCAAGGGGCTGTTTTTTCCACCAATTTTCACGGGTTTGTTCAGGATGGTAAAATCAGTTATCACCACGGGTGGTTTGTGCGCGTTATCATGGATACTGTCCGGGTAAAAATGGTTAAAGCCGTTTACCCCGCCAAAATACATTTCGCCGTCCCGGGCTTTCATGGCAGCGTTGTATGAAAACTGGTTACTTTGCAGCCCATCGTTCACATCATAATTTCGAAATACTTTTTTCACCGGGTCAAACCTGGAAAGGCCTTTATTAGTACTAATCCAAATGTTCTGTTTTTCGTCTTCCAGGATGGCATGGATCGCGTTATTGGGCAAACCATCTTCTTCGGTATAAGCTTTTAGTACCCCGGCATTTTCATCAAAGTTATATAATCCACCACCTTCCGTTCCAATCCAAATAGTTTGGCGGCTGTCTTCATAAATGGAACGGATATCATACTTGCTGTTCAACCCGATATCTGATTCCACCGTAACCCGCTGGGATTTATCAATTTTCCGCAATATCGTGCCCCCTACCCAAATTTGGCCTTTTGAATCTTCGAACAAGGTCGTTACCCTCTCGCGAAAATTATTATATACCCCTGGTTCCGGGTTATAGTGGATAAAACGTTCCGATTCGGGTTCGAACAAATCAACCCCTCCCAGGGTCCCTATCCACAAGTTACCCTTGGAATCCTCCAAGATATCCCATACATTATCATTTATCAGGCTAGAAGGTTTCGAGGGATCGTTTTTGTAATTCGTGAATTGCCCGGTAGTTGGATCGTATTTATTCAGCCCCCCTGTATACGTGCCAATCCACAAATTACCTTTTTGGTCTTGGCAAAGGGAAGGAACAACATTGGAAGATAAAGAATTTGGCTTCCCGGCTTGGTGATAAAAATGGACGAAATCATTTGTTTTCCGATCAAACTTGTTCAAGCCCCCCCCATCGGTACCAATCCAAATATTGCCTTCTTGGTCTTCTAAAAACGACAAAACCGACTTATGGCTAAGGGTGTTTTTTTCTTTTCCCTCTTGCTTCACGTGCGAAAAAGGTTTCTTGTTGGAATTGTACATGTTGATCCCGCCGCCAAAAGTGCCAATCCAAAAAATACCCTGTTCGTCCGGGAAGATTGTATAAACCGCGTCGGTACTCAACCCATTGTTTACATCCACGTTGTAACGGATGGAATTTATTTCGAGTGTTTCGGTGTCCATGATGTTCAACCCACCGCCATCGGTAGCAATCCAGAGGGTCCGTGTATCAAATTGGGCAATATCTTTCACGATGTTATTACTTAGCCCCCTGCCCCCTTCTGAATCTCGAAAGCATTGAAATGATTGGTTCTTTCTATCAAAGCGGTAAAGCCCCTTTCCCTGGGTACCGATCCATAAAATACCTTCCTGATCTTCAAAGAGTATTTTGGAAACGGTTTCGTTTTCCTTATCAGGATGATCGTCAAAAGGATAGAAATGAAATTTTCCCTCGTCAGTATTATATTCGATAATGCCCGGGCAACTATTGGCAATCCACAAATGCCCGTCTTGACCCCGGATAATATGAGAAATCTTGTTGACCTTATTGGAATTATAGCCCTCGAGCAATACATCCAGGT
>CAZKIR010000006.1:5731-16427 GCA_964552835.1 uncultured Bacteroidales bacterium | reverse complement strand
GGTTAATCCTTTGAAAACTTCGCGTGGAAGGATCATAAATACAAACGCCGCCCAGCAAGGTCCCGATCCATAAAACCCCATCCCTGTCCTCCTCGATCGTCCGGATAAAACCGTCATTTAACATGTTTGGATCAGAGATGTTGGGTATAAAACGGGTAAAAGCGTGATGTTCTCTTGAATAAAGGTTCAGCCCACTTTGGGTACCAATCCAGATGTTGCCCTTTCTATCCTCGTGCAATGTATATATTTTATTGTCTGAAAGGCTGTTCTTGTCTTCCGGGTCA
The DNA here is from genome assembly GCA_964552835.1 of uncultured Bacteroidales bacterium. Classification (GTDB taxonomy): domain Bacteria; phylum Bacteroidota; class Bacteroidia; order Bacteroidales; family CAYFUP01; genus CAZKIR01. Next base: position 16,143 of record CAZKIR010000006.1, on the reverse strand, counting down.
TGGCGGAAAACCTCGAACTCGTATCCGTTAAAACGGTTCAGCCCGTCGCTGGTACCAAACCACATGAAACCCTGGCTATCTTTTAAAATACAATTCACGGTATTTTGGGACAAGCCATCACGAACAGACAAATGGCTAAAAGACAACTCGTTACCTTTTTGCAATGCCAGGTTATATTCAAAAAACGAGAAAATGAAACAAAAGGCCAAGGTGTATTTTAGGACACTCCTCATATTTATCTATGGTTTAGTTAGTAGTCACTTGCACCCCATCAGAAAAAAATAAAAACGAAAGATAATTAAAAAAATCGTTAAAAACAATGATTTCCTCATGTATCCACTTGATATTCATAAAATACGATCAACACTCGAATTCCTCACCTGTTTTTCTTCCTGCCCCCTGGAACAGGATACAACAGCAAGGGCAATGCCCAGCGCCCCCAGGCTATTGGAAACGAGTGTTCTTTTTTGTTAAGCGGGCTTGCTTTCATGATCCATTTAGTTTTGCTATAAATATACAAGAACATGTATTACTGTTCAAATTTACAAAAAATGTCCAGTCACGCCAGGCTTTTTTGTGAATTTGAAACAAATATCCCCGCGAAAAGAAACAGGCTTCCCTATCCTTTGCGAATACATAGGATATTTTTGTAAAAAATAACACCCGTAAACCACGAGAAAATGAAACACCCGTTCATTACGCTTTTCCTATCATGTATATTGATAGCCCCTGTTTTTGAAGGAAAATCACAGCCCATTAAATTTTTTAAACAAGCTGGTATGCCCGTGGGGGCTTATTACTACCCTGAACATTGGCCTGAAAACCAATGGGAAAGGGACATTAAAAAGATATCCGAACTGGGTTTCGCGTTTACCCATTTTGCTGAATTTGCCTGGGCAAGGCTTGAGCCCGAGGAAGGCCGGTACAACTTTGAATGGCTGGACAAATGCGTGGAAATGGCCGGCCATCAAGGATTAAAAGTTATCATGTGCACCCCTACCCCTTGCCCGCCCGCGTGGCTGACAGAGAAACACCCGGAAATCCTGGTGGCGAATGCCAATGGCACCAAGTTTCGCCATGGAACGCGCTTGCATGCCAATGGCGCCCATCCCGTGTACCAGGAATACATCAAGAAAATGATCTTGGAAATGACCAAACGCTACGGAAAAGATAAACACGTATGGGGATGGCAAATCAGTAACGAACCTCACTTCAGGGGATTATATGATTATTCAGGCTTTGCCCGAGATGAATTTATTGCCTGGTTGAAAGAAAAATATGCCCCCATTGATCAATTAAACAAAGCCTGGGGCGCACCTTTTTGGAGCATGACCTACAACCGGTTCGAACAAATCCGCCTCCCCAACAAGGAAGTTACCGAGACAGTGAACCCACACGCCTTGTTGGATTTTCAACGCTTTAACGCGGAATTACTTGCCCGGGACATACGTTTTCAATCCTCGCTATTGAAAAAAAATATTTCCGACAATCAATTCATCACCACCAATTACGCGTATTACAAGTTCTTACCCTCGGTCGACTTGTTTGAAAACCAAGAAGACCTGGATTTTGCTTCCCATACCATGTACTTGTTGAGCACGTATTTAAATTATCCCCCGGGGGATAAAGGTTTTCGCCTGGGGAGCGGGCTCGAGTTATCGTTCTCAGGAGAGTTTGCCCGATCAGTAAACGGCTACACGGGCATCATGGAATTACAGCCCGGGCAAATCAACTGGGGCCAATGGAACGCCCAGCCCCTGCCCGGCGCCGTGAGAATGTGGGTGTGGCACGCCTATGCACTGGGCGATCGCTTTACTTGTGCTTATCGTTTCAGGCAACCCCTTTTCGGCGGGGAACAATACCACAAGGGCATCATGGAAACCGATGGCATTACCTTGTCAACAGGCGGAAAAGAATACGTGCAAGCTTTGCAAGAAATAAAACAACTGGAAAAGCTGGAGCTTTCAAACAATCAAATGCCCGGGAAAGTGGCTTCCCGAAAAACGGCCTTCTTGTGGAAACAAGATAATCTGATGAGCCTGGAAAACACGAAACACACGGGTTCGTGGAAAACATACCAACATTATTATACCTATTACAGTGCCCTGAAAAGCATGGGATGCCCGGTCACTTTTATCCAGGAAACCGACCATTTCGATCCGGAAAAGCACCCTTTCATGATAGCTCCGGCGTATGAATTAATTGATACCCATCTTGTTGAAAAATGGAAAAGATACGTTGCAAAAGGCGGCCACCTTATTTTATCATGCCGCACCGGCATGAAAGATAAAAATGGCCATTTGTGGGAAAGCCTTTTGCAAGAACCTATCTGGGATTTGATCGGGGCCAGGATAAATTATTACGATCACTTGCCCCCCGGTAGAAAAGGACTGGTGCAGTTTGAAGAAAAACAATACACCTGGCAAAGCTGGGGCGATATCTTGCAAACCATGGACAACACGGAACCATGGGCGCGGTATAAAGACCAGTTTTATGAAGGCCAAACATGTGTATCACACGTCAAGCAGGACAAGGGCAGCGTAACATACCTGGGGGTATGGACCCTTGACGGGGAAATGGAAAAACAGGTGCTACGGAAAGTATACAGGCAAGCAGGGGCAAATACCTTTGATTTACCGGATTACGTGTTCACGGAATGGAGAGATGGCGCGTGGGTGACCATGAATTACCGTTCAGTAGTGGTACAGGCGCCCCTGGGCAAAGGGGCCAAGATCATTTTCGGGAAAGAAAAAGTGAAACCCGGTGGGGTGACGGTTTGGGTGGAATAGCAAGGGGAGGTTGAAGGTTGAATGATATTTGTAGAATCATATATAGTAACAATTTATGACCAGTTTAAATTTATATATTGCCCATCCTAACTTATACCCCTTGCTGGGATTCAGTATACTGGCTTGCCAACAGGAAAAACCAGCCCGGGAAGACGACCGGCCCAATACTGTCCTTATCATGACTAATGATCAGGGTTACGGGGATCATAGCTATCATGATAACCCCGACATCAAAACGCCTTTCCTGGACAGCCTGTTCAGCGTGGGAACGAGGTTCAAGGATTTTCATGATAAGTAAACTAAAAAAAACACACTATGTCAAACAAATTGAACCGTCTAATCCTGCTGGTTTTAACTATCACGCTACTACCAGCCTGTAAGCCTGCCCCTTCAGGGGAAGTACCCCCGGTATTCCAAGAATACCTTGAAAACCCTGCCCAATCCTTGCTTCACGATTACTCGTACGCCGGTTACAAGCTTGGGCAAGAGAAGCCCGTGCTGGTGCCCGAGGGGGCAAAAATATTAAAAGTGACCGATTTCGGGGCAGTGCCCGACGATGGCCTTGACGACATTGATGCCATCCAGGAAGCCATAAATGCCGCGGAAGAAGCTGGTGGCGGGGTGGTAAAATTCCCCCCCGGGGTTTTTGATCTTGATGTGCACACCTCCAAACGTTTTCTAACCATCCGTTCCTCGGATATTGTCATGTTGGGCGGGGGCGAAGGCCTGGACGGCACTACATTGCACGACCATCACCCCTCGGATTATCATGATCATAGCAAGAAATGGTTGGCCGGGCAATGGCCAAGCTTTTTTTTCGTGGGCAAAATGCCTTGCGACTCGAGCTGGCACCCCATGTACGAGAAAAAAAACCTGGTGGCCAGGGTAAAACCAGCCCAAAATAAAAGCTTCAGCCTGCAAGTAGATAATGCAGGCCCTATCCAGGCTGGCGGTACCTATTTATTGACCCAGGAAGAAGACACCGCGTATAGCTTGTTTGAAAATCTTACCTACCCGCTCGAGAAAGCCGGCTACCAGTGGAAAGATACCAGCGGGATCCACAAGTACCGCTTCCGGCAACTCGTTACGGTGAAAAAAGTAGAAGGAAATACGCTGGTACTGGAGGCACCCTTAACATGGGAGTTACGGAAAGAATGGAAGCCCAAGCTTTGGGAAGTGCCCATGTTGATTGAAAACGTGGCCATTGCCGGTTTTCACTTGAAAACGGATTGGAGCGAAACCTTTTATCACCATAAAAACCCAATTCACGACAATGGTTGGGATCATATAAAAATGCAGTACGCGAAAAATAGCTGGGTGCAAAGTATTATCCACGACAATGCCACCACGGCTTTGGCCCTGTCAAGTTGTATCAATTGCTCGGTATTTCATTGCCAAATACGGGGCAACCCGGGCCATAACGGATTCGTGGTGACAGGGGCCAGCACCCGTAACCTCTTGTACCATTGCAAGGGCGGCACCCAGATGCACACCTTTTCCATCTCGGGCTTTAGCATGGGCACCGTGTTTTTTAACTGCTACGCTGGAGAACCCTCGGCCATTGATTGCCATTCCGGCTTAACCCTGAACAACTTGTTTGACAATATCTATGGTGGCACGTTTCGCCATGGCGGTGCACCCGGGGCCGTGCCCCCATCGCATGCCAGGGGGTTGACCATCTGGAACTGGAAAGTAGGCTATTCCGAACCCTACAAGGGAAAAGTGTACCCGGTAATGGCCAAGGCGCATGATATACCAGGGTTCATTTTCATAGGATTAAAAGGTATACAAGGACAAAAATTATTCATGAAAAACCCAACTGGTGAAATCACTGGTACGGATTACTCGATTGAATGGGGCCTGTTGCAACAGTTTAACCAGGACATTTCCTCCGCCTCGCTTTATCAATACCAGTTACACGAGAGAATTGGCAAATGGTTTCCCTTGGAATGACAGGGATATTTTTTTATTCTTTTTTGACCGGGATTTCGTTCCCGGCTTTTTTTTATAAGTGTTTTAATATTTTTTCAGTATTGTCGGATTATAAAAATAAATACTGTTTCTATCCCTCTATTCATGTGCGTTTTACACGATCAGGCAAAAAAAATTCGTTTTTCTATAAGGGTAAAAAATCATGGCCGTGTATTACTTGTGAAAAACAAACAAAAACATTGTATCATTTAAAATTTACAGTCATGAAAACAAAAAATGCAATCCTTTCAGCCCTTATCTTAACAGTAATCATACTGTTCAGCGCGTGTACCGAAGATTTTTTCTCTGACCGGGAAAAGAAAGACGAGACGATTTTACCAAGCCGCTTTGGTGTTGACATCCCAGATGCCTTGAGCCAAAGCAATGCCAAAATGAAAAAAAGTGCCAGCGCTGTCGACACCTTGCAAGGCAACGGCATTTACGAGCACTTGAACATATTTATCCACGTGGGCGAGAGTGCCGCGGAAATCGTGGAAGGCATCATCTGGGCCATTCGCGTGTATGACATCAACAGGCCCATGACCCTCTCCTACGAGAGCGATGATGACAACCGCCTGAAAAACCTGGTAGTGGAAGAAAACCAGGAATACGACGGGAAAACCTGGGAATTTCAATTGACCATTACAGATGCCGATTCGGAAGGCAATGAAGATGGCGGCAAAGGCATACAGGTTTTCTGGGATCGCGATCCCATCGTGGGCATTGCCTTGTTAAAACCATACAACATTGATCGGGACGACCTGGAAGAAGGATTGGAAAACGCCATCTTTCGGATTGATTACAGCGAGGCTGGCGACTTGGGTTACGACGCCCACATGACCGTCAGCATCATCGGCCTGGAAGTGCCCGACCCCTTGGTTGAGCCCTACGCCATGGACAACATGAAAATGTTTGCCGGGAAAAAAGGCAACCGGATCGACGTGTATGGCAACTCCAACCACCCCAATGCCAAGTTTTTTAACGATGCCACCGGCTTTAACTGGGCTTTCGTTGCCAGCGCCAACGAAGCCACCGACCTGGGCGTGGCCGAGATAGGTTTGCCACCCAGCACCCTTGAAGCTACTGATCGGGAAACCTTGCTGGATTATTACTCGATAGAAAACGTTTTTTTCCGTCAGATTTACGACGTGTGGCCCAATGCCGATAGCAGCGTGGTAGCCGCCTACCTGACCAATACCGATGCGCCCGGTTATTTCGATACCGAAGGCTTTGTACAAGGAGGAACGGCACCCGGTACCGGCTACAGCGAACTGGAAGAAGCACTGGAAAGCTTGGCCCCCTATAGCCCCAAAAGTGTTTCCGGCTTAAGTATCGAATTCAAAAACTAAGCCTGCCCCTCTTTTCATATCGTTCGTTCAAAAGCCCGCCCTTTCAAGGCGGGCTTTTTTTCATGATACCAGCAGATAGTTCAGCCCTTCCTTGAAGCCCCGGTCGTGCAGGAAATCTTGTATCTCGTAGCGGGCATCCATTTGTTTTATGTAAACCAGCACGAAAACTTCGTTTGGCGGTGGGATATCCTGGTAATAAACCACCTTCTTGTCCAGTTGGCGGCCATGTTTTATATCAATATAAAAATCCACCTGCACCCCATGTTGTTCTAGCAAACGGGCCCTGCGGCGCGAGATGCGGCTAGCGCCCCACACCGCCACCCTGGGGTGAAAGTGGTTATGTTTAGAAAGCCAAAGCGCCAGGTAATGGCTTTTTATCATGAAAAATGCCTTGTCGCGGTACATGGGGTGGGTACGGGTAAGACGCTTGGCCGAATCGTGCCAGCGGAGCAACACGTTTGGGATTTTCACCATCCGCACACCCTCGTGCAGCCAACGGAGCCATAGCTCGTAATCCTCCGGAAAATCCCCTTGGCGGTACATGCCATGCTGATCGGCCACTTCTTTTCGCCACAAGGCCGCGGGGTTCACGATAGGCGATTCGATAAACCGCCGGTTCCGGATATCGCTTTCCCCTTGCAGGGAATTGCTCCAATCCACGTAACGTTGAAAACCGCCCGCCCCTTCCCGGAAAGGGACATATTCGACCAGGCAGGCCACCACGCCATATGCCGGGTTTTGTTCCAGGAAATTATATTTTTTCAGTAAACGATCGGGATATGCCTCGTCATCGGCATCCATGCGGCAAATGTACCTGCCCCGGGCCATCAAAGAGCCCGTGTTAGAGGCAAACACCACGCCCTGCCGGCTTTCCGTTACCAGTAGAAAACGGGTGTCCCGCCGGGCCCAGTCAGCAGCAATAACAGGCCCTTGATCCATGGACCCGTTGTCCACCATGATACACTCGAAATCCCCAAGGGTTTGGTGTGCCAGGCTGGCAATGGCCCTGCCAAGGGTTTCGCCCGCGTTGTAAAACGGCAGGACAATAGATATTTTGGGGAGTCTACCGATAGTAAAAAATTTCAGGTACATAGAAAACATCAAAGATATATTATAATTTTTACTATTTTGCAAGCATTAAAAAGAATACAATATTATGCCCCGTAGAAAATGCAAACGCAGGATTGGCTATATGCCCGAGCAATTATTGTTTAAACCGGCTGGTATCCCTACCCGACAACTGGAGATTATTGCCCTGGAAGACGATGAACTGGAAGCCATACGGTTGGCCGATTATAAAAGTCTTTACCACGAGGACGCAGCGAAAAAAATGGGCATTTCCCGGCAAACTTTCGGCCGCATTTTGCAACAGGCCCGCTACAAGATGAGCGCTTCGGTTATCGAAAAAAAAGCGATAAAAATAGGTTCAGGTAATAAAATAGACGAGGGCAACATGGCCGACTTGTTATAAATTTAACGAAATCCTGCTTACTGGGCCAACGGGATATCCCTCCCCTTCGTCAAAAATTCTTATATTTGTCCTTGCTACTAAAATTTCTTGCACCTGGCAGATTTCTGTTTATATGCCACATTGGTTATACTTTACAAGATAGCCGGGTCTTCATCGACTAACTAACGAAAATATTATTATGAAAAGACGTATTTTTCTACGAAACATTGGGCTGGGGACCTCATCCTTGTTCTTGTCACGGCAACTGGCTGCCCAAACCTCTATTTCCCAACTTCCCGATTATGCTTTCGGTGATGCCAAAACAAAAGAAGGCACTGTCATTGTAAGGCTCGCCTTTGAAACGAGCGCGGGGACCAGGGTGTCCAGTTACAAGGGTAACATCCAGGTAAGGAATGGTAAACTAAACCGGTTAAAAGAATATTTTTTTGAAGCGGGCGAAGACGAACTACATGCCGAAACCATGGATTTTTCACGGCATGTTTCATCGGTTAATAATGACGTAATCGTGTTATGGATTGAAAATTTCTCTGAAAAAACAGCCATATCCATCGATAAAAAAGGAAAGAAAGAATTTGCCCTGGAGGATCTCGTGAAAAATCAAGATATCTTTTTTGAAGAAAAAGGGGTTAAAATAAAAGCAAATTTCTTGCTGGATAAAGAGATTGGCAAAATTGAACTACCTGAGATTGGGGCGAAGGCACCAGGAAGAGATTTCTCGTTTATCGTCATGGCCGATCCACAGGGTGGCGAAACAGAAGTAGAAGGCAAGTTGATGACGCGCATGCAAATCCATAACGCATTTATCAAGGAAAGTATCAAACTCGTGAACGACCTGGACATTGACCCGGCCTTCACGATCGTGGTTGGGGATATTACCGATGGACAAGGTGAGAAAAGGGATTTTGAACGGATGAACCAGTACTTGTCAGAACTTAAAACACCCGTTTTATACGAGATAGGGAACCACGAGTCAAAATATCGGCTGGACTTTTCACCCGGGTACAACATGGCGGGTTTCAACAATTATTTTGCTGCCCAAAAAGCCATGAACGGCATGGAAAAAATGCTCTATTCCTTTGATGCCGGTGACTGGCATTTCATCGTGTGGCCCGACCCCCTGCGCCCGGGGTTCTGGGAAAACCACCCCCATTATTTCGACTGGCTTGAACAGGATCTGAAAGCGCATGGGGACAAGCCCGTGATGTTTTTCCAGCATGTTCCGGCCCACCCCGTCGGCATAAACCCCTTGATTAATTATGCTGAATCTGTGTCAGTGAAACGAATGGTACTGGACACATTGGCCAAGCATGGCAACGTTCGGTACGTACTAAGTGGGCACGTGCACATTCCTGTTAAATCTTCTTTTAAAACGGCCGTGGAATACAAGGGGATAAAATTGATTAACCTTCCCGCCACGGGTTACCGGCCTAGGTCGTTTGGCGAAGAAGACTATTTCGGCGGGCCAAGCCAAGGGGTTACTATCGTGGACGTGAAAGGCAATAAAGCCAAGCTTACCTACAAGATGCTGACCGGGGAAGAATTTGTTTATCCCTCTGTCTTTCCTACCTTCGACACCAAAAAGTATAAGCTGTGGCTAAATTACAAGTGGGAGCTTCCTGCCAAAGAAAATGTTGTAAACGGGAATTTTGAAAAAGGCTTGAAAGGATGGGCACTCCGCTACGTGTACCAGGAAGACGATAACCCGGCCAATACCCGTGAAACCCGCCGTCACGTGAGGCCAGGCAGCTTAGCGTCATTGTACCTGCATAGCCAGGCACGTGGGTACAACGCCCCCGGGCAAGACCGGTTGCCGCAAGACATAAACCGATTGACCCAAGCCGTAAAATGTACCCCTGGCCAATTGCCAGGCATCAAGTTCGCCTACATGTTGGATGGTAAAAATTGCGATTTTAAAGGCTGGAGCGGGGCTTACATTTGGATTGAAGGGTATGCCGGTTCGATAAAAAGCATGAACCTGGTATACTCCGCCGGTAAAATCTGGTATAACCTAGGGGGCAAAGATAACTACCTCAGCACAGTACAACCTGTACAATTGGCATTGCCAGAAGAAGCCGATAAGTGGTACGAGGTGGAACTAAATATCCTTGAGGACTATATCGAGAAAAACGAGCACGAACCATGGGACACTGCTAATATTGACAGGATTATAATCAACCCGGGGGTATGGAACGTAAACGATGGATACCCCCAACCCTTTGCTATCTACTTTGATAATATCCAAACATTACCAGGATTCTCCGGCCACAGTCACGCGAATGGAAATACCATCAAGGCGAAAAGCAAAGAAGCACAATGGTGGCGGGGCAAAACCGTACCTTTTACCCACACCACCGGCGAACACCGGTACGTGCTGGAAACCCCCTTGAATTACCCGAGGGCAGTAAACAAAAAATAATACTGTACATGCTGGCTAAAAAGAAAAGGGCAATTTTATTGTCCTTTTTTTTATTTTGTTAAAAAATATGTTTACTTTTATTTTCCTGATAGCCAAATCATTTATTTTATCATGGAAAATACAAAAAAATGCCCTGAATGCGGTGAACCCATAAGGGGACGCTCGGACAAAAAATATTGCAGCGACTTATGCCGCACCGCCTACAACAACAAACTGAACAGCGACCGGAACAATTACATCCGCCGGGTAAACAGTATATTACGAAAAAACCGGATGATCATGGAAAAACTAAACCCCAATGGCAAAATCAAGCTCCATCGCCGGGAATTAGAAAGAAAAGGGTTTAATTTTCAATATTTCACCAACGTGTACCGTACCAAGAAAGGCAATACCTATTACTTTTGTTACGAACAAGG
>CAZKIR010000006.1:0-5721 GCA_964552835.1 uncultured Bacteroidales bacterium | reverse complement strand
GGCCCTGGTAAAAAGACAAGACAATAAAAGATAAAAAAACCATGGCTGCCCTGAAGCCCTGGTTTTTATTTGATGAATAAATGGCACGGCTTATTTCACGAATTGTTTACTTATTGATTTCCCGTTACTAAAAGTAAACCGGGCAATATACACCCCTACACCACAAGGGGAGGTGTTCAAGCTGAAAACTTGGGTATGCATATTTTTCATAAATTGTTCTTCCATTATTTTTTTGCCAGAAATGCCGGTTACTTGCACCACTACCTTGCCAAAATATTGACCGGATAACTCGATATTTATCCTATTGTTAACAGTTGGATTGGGATACAGGCGGATCTTATCCTGTTGTTTTCGCACTTGTATGCCCGTGGTCCGAGGGCTAAGATAAAATGTATCTGCCACGGAATAAATGCCATCGCTCGCGTTTACTATCACGGGAAGGCTATCAGGTACATCCTCGAACACTTTCATGCTCAAGGTACCATCTTCAATTTTTGATATCGCGTAAAACGGATCGGTATCAACCGTGTACTGCAACGGGGTCCCCTCCGGATCAGAAAAAACTGTATCAAGTCCGGCCAGTTCGATATAGGTATCAAATTCATTTATTTCCTTATCAAGGAATGGCTTCAATAACACGGGGGGCTGGTTTTGTATGGAAGTAGCCGATTTCAATTGCAGTACCCCGAACCAGTCAGCATTTCTCCAATGGTCGTTATAGTTAAGTGAAGGTACCCAAACGGAACCAAAGAAATTGTCCCTGCTCCCCCCGTTATCATTGTCACAATAGGCCACGCTCAGCCCAAGTGTTTTTCCTTCTACAAGGGCCACGATCGAGGCAGCGGGGTCATCGTGATCATAGGTGTCATCGTGTATCCTTAATGAAAATTCCCAAGTATAGGATTTGCCATCGCGTGTCAAGGCAAAGTCGGGAAGGTGATCCGTGTAATCGGGGATGGATTTATCACTCCATCCGGTACCGGCAATATCGCAAACATTTTTATCTGTAACAACCGCATCATTGGCAGGCTTTTCTTTTGGCACGATGTGATAAGAAAAAGCATTTTCCGCGTTTACCCCATCATGATCGCTACTATCAAAAACGTGAAGACCGCCCGATTTGTCCTCATCAATAAACACCTCCACGATATCAAAATTCGGGTAATCGCTACTCGGGTAATTGTACCCGGTTTCAAATACATCATCAGTAATTTTCACCAAAAAGTACAAGAGGTTGGTTTCTGAAGACCAGCTTACTTTATATTTCCCAGAAAAGTCATCGGCACTCACGCTCTTACCATATTCAATCCAGGTATTGTTAATCGGGTTCCATGGTTTATCTTGCCAGGCGGGATCAGAAGCATTTCCATCAATGGTTGGGGCTACAGTCGTTTCGATGGCGTATTTCGGGGCACCCAGTAACTTAACCAACTCGATCCCTAGGTTATTCGGGTTATGGTTTTTCGAGTATTGTTTGATGTTGCTGTTGTCCCAGTGTTCATGTACCCCCATCACGGGCATGGGCGTACCATCGCCCTCGGGATCGTAAGTAATATCTGCAGGCCATTTATCTGGGTTGGCTGCTTGTTCCAAGTAATCGTCGACAGCACCAAGGTGTGGTCTGGCCTTTCCAGGAGCATCCGGATCAGTAAATTCTGTCCTCAGGAAATCAAAACATACGGATTCCAGGGCAACCTGGTCTTGCGATATGAAAAAAGAATTCGGGAAATCCCCGTTAAAGGGCTTCATGTTCCATTTCACGGGTTTTTCCACTGCCTCGGTACCGCCCCATAGGCCATCCACGATAAACAAGACGGTATTGCCCCCGAGTTTTTCATGGCCAATAATATCGGTTAGGACCCTGTATTGCCCATAGCCAGTATTTACCGGAACATCATTTTCTGGTGCGGTCAAGGCCGGGTGAAGGTGTTCGGCACTGCCGCGGGTATGGCTACCAAAATGGTTTTTCGCACAAGTGGTAATGCCAGCCCTGGCATGGGCTTTCAATGCGGCAAGGTTAATTAAATAATCAGCCTCGGCCAACTCCGTGTAAATTTTATCAGTAATAGCATCTGGCATGGAAGCACCTTTATCGGACCAGGTTATCTGAGGCTCTTCTGGCTCCGTAAGCTGGACCCGGCCTAAATCAGACTTGTCATCTTTGTCAACGTATTGAACATCGGGATACACGTTGTGCAAATATTCATATGTATGTTTGAAAATATGAGCGATAGGATCGCCCAGGTAAATATTTTCCTGTGGAATATCATAATCATCGATCAATACCTTTAACATGGCCAACATAGCTGCCGGTGATGTTTCGGCCACACCGTAATAATTCAGTGTCCAATCTGGTGATGTTTTTATGGACAAATCGTCATTGGACATCCATCCCCCCGTACCTTGGTTAATTTTAACAAAAACCTTTTCACCTTCAGCATACCCTTGTTCGGGTTTTCCCTTTTCCTTGTTAAAGTGGGTAAAAAGGGCATCTAAGGCTTCTGCCACATCACTTTTTCCGGCCAAACTTTTAATTGAATTGGCCAACATCGCGTCGATCACTTCCTGGTTGTTGTTTTTTGGCAAGAAATACCCGTCCTCGCCCCTATCAGGATGCTCGAACTCGTTGGTACAATTCTCATCGGTAGCTGCCGGATCCCAGGACCATACCACGCGGCCAGGGTTTAATCCCCTGCCCTCGCCCATGGGCTGGTTAGCTTCGTAATCCTCGTTGGTTGTATATTGTGCATCATTCGCGAAAATGTTTTTAGAATTCTCGTACGAGAACAAAATAAAAGACAATACAGCGGCCAAAGCAAAACCCATGGCAGCGAGGTATTTTGCCTTAACCAGCCTTTCGCGTGCTTTTTTCAGGGCTATAGAGCCAACGCTCAAGCTAGTTAGGTAAATGACAAAACTTGACATAAAAGGGGCTGCTGCTTTAATGCAAGGGTAACTGACACGGCTAGGCTTCGGTATTACGCGGATTAAAAACCATATAGTAGATACAATACCTAAACCGAAAAAAATAATCCTCCCCGTGATTTTGCTTTCTTTACATTTCACCCAAAGGCTCTTTATATTTAGCCTTGGTTTCTTGAATAATTGTTCCATGTTAAATAAATTTAGTTAGTAGTTTGTTTTGCTTTTAAAAGTGCATTAAAAAATTTATACGAGATAATGTTAATAGATGTTTGCCATTTAGCGGAAAATCCCACTTGTTGATTTCTATCACTAAAATATATTGACCCGTTGCAAGCTTTTCATTCACCGTATATGAAAAAACTTTGCATTGCCTTGATATTCTCTCTCTTCGAATCATATCATATATTGCAATGGATTGAATAATGCTTTTAGACCGGATAATAAAATTGCCCATGCCAGGGTGAAATATTCTCCAACGCTTCATCGGCCAATCCAGAAGCTTGTGACATTGAGAAATTTAGCTCAACATATTCTCCTTCCACGTTCAAGCTCTTGTTAATATCCTTGTAGCCATCAGCCTGGATGGTATAAGCAATATCATACCCGTTCATAACATCTTCGAACACGACCATGCCGTCTTCCCCGGTCACGAGTTCACCGTATTCCCTATGCGTGACCGTAGCCCCTTCATGCTATTCAACTACAGTATTTGCTATCACCTCTTCGCTAGACACTTTTACTTTGAAGGTCGGGGCTTGGGTATTCCCGTCGCCATTGGACAAACCTTTAATTGGTATGTTTTGCTCGCCATCAGCTGTAAAAAAATTTTACAACATATTATAAAAAACATTTAAGGTAGGCGGACAAGAGTTGATAACTTAAAAATACAGCAATATTTTCAAATAATCCCGCGGGTTGTTCTCCAGCAATTCAAACGCCTTTTGCGCCTCTGACATGTGAAACTCGGCAGAAATCAGGGCATCGGCGGTTAATTTATGGGATTCAAGTGCCTGCAGGCTGTCCTTGAATTCCCCGTGGCTCACGCGAGAAGCAACAATGGTGCCTTCTTTCCATATTAATTCTTTCATGACCACCGGGGCAGGGTCATCGGCCAGTCCCAGCACGCATACTTTCCCGGCGCCCCGGATGCTTTGCACGCAGGCCCTTACCGGATGGGGCACGTTGGGTATTTCTTGGCTATGCCCCACGGCTTCTATGGCAATATCCACGCCTTTGCCATGGGTTTCTTGTTTAATTTTTTCTACCGGGTTTTCCTTGCTGGCTTGGATAGCCACAACCCCCGGGAAAGCTTTTCGGGCAATGTCCAGGCGTTCTTCAAGAATATCCACGATAAAAATAGGGCCATTGGTCAAGGTTTGGGCGGCTTGTAACACCGATTGCCCGACTTTTCCAGCGCCCCAGATGGCCACGGAATCCCCTTCCTGTATACCAGATCGGTTCGACGCGTGAAAACCAATCGAAAGGACTTCTACCAAAGCTGCCAGGCGATCTGGCACAGCTTCACCAATTTTATAAAGGGTATGTTCAGGAACGGCCACGTACTCGCCAAAGCCGCCGTCCATGTCAATGCCAATAAGTTTTAGGGATGTGCAGGCCGGGTAATGCCCACGCTGGCAGGCCGGGCATTGTCCGCACCAGATAATCGGGTCCACGACCACCCGGTTGCCAATTTTCCATTGCCCAACCCCTTCGCCTACCTCGGCTATCTCGCCCATGAACTCGTGGCCAGGGACCAGGGGAAGTTGGGTGCGCGGATGAAATTCACCCACGAATATGTGTTGGTCACTTCCGCATATGGAAGCATATTTTACTTTCACCAATACCTCACCGGTTTGGGCAACCGGGGTAGGTAATTCTTTCCAATCAAATTTCTTGTATTCTGTTAAAACGGCTGCCTTCATAAATTCCTTTAATTTCTTGTTGTAATTCAAAATATTATAAACTTTTTTATTCTTTTGATTTCAAGTACTCGTAATGGCTATGATCGGCGGCCGTGCGGATAACCAGGGATGGTGGGAGCTCACCCATGGCCTTTAGCGCGCTGTCCATTTTTTCTTTCATTTCAGCCGTTTTTTGGAGCATCTCCGTAGCCAGGTTGTTTTGTTCGCCAATATCTTCTTCCAGGTTTATCAGCAAGGTAGGGTGCGGGGGCACGGCTTGTTTCCAAATAGTACCGGGAAAACCCCCGAACGGCTTTTTGATTTTCCACGCGCCTTCCCGGTAGCAGCGATAATCCCTTCCGGAAAAATACAAGAAAGAATTGCCTTTCCGCTTGCCTTCACCAAACAATACCGGGCTAATATCTTCACCATCAATAACCCGATCGGTGGGCACCTCTGCCCCCGCCAAGGATACAAAGGTGGGAAACCAATCCATCATCACGGCCATATTGTCATAAACCTGGCCGGCCGGAATTTTTCCTTTCCACATGGCAATAGTTGGTACCCGCTGCCCGCCTTCAAAGGTGAACTGTTTACCTTCCCGTAAAGGATCCGCCGAACCGCCCATTTCCTGCATAACCAACCAGGGACCGTTATCACTGGAAAAAACAACCAAAGTATTTTCCAGGATATCGTGCTCATCTAGTTTCTCGATTACCTGTCCCACGCTCCAATCTAGTTCTTGTATCACGTCGCCATAGAGGCCCCGGTTGCTCGTGCCAATAAAATCTTCAGAAGCATAAATTGGCACGTGGGGCATACTATGGGCCATATAAAGAAAAAAAGGCGAACCATGGTGCTTATCAATAAATTCTTTTGATTTTTCAGCATACAT